>DASUXX010000104.1:0-4721 GCA_036377755.1 Gemmatimonadaceae bacterium | reverse complement strand
GGTGAACGGGCTTGTCGATGACGGTGTTCGCCGTGATGACAATCACAGCGCCGTCAGTTGCAAGCGCAGTGTTGAGCGCGGTGAACGCTGCGCTCTCTGACATTGCAAGCTTTCCAAGATGACGCTGAAGAAGCTGGCTGTCCGCGTCGATCTCCTGCGCGAGATTCACAACCGTCAGACCATCAGGCAGCTCACCCTGTTCTGCACCGGAGACAAGACGGCCGTTGACGAACACGATCCTGGTTGAATCCTGGCCGAGTGCGAGGCGGTCGATCACTTCCTTCGGGACTTCACCCCCGGCGCGCGCGGGAACAAAAACCTTTTCAGCGATCGGACCAACATTAGTAAAGTGCCAATCCTCATCTTTCATCGTCGGGAAATCGAGGCGCTCGAAATTTCCCATCGCGGAGCGTCGGAGCTCTTTCAGCCAGGCGGGCTCATTCGACGATCGTGCTGACTCCTCGAAGTTGATGCGGTAAGCTTCGACAGACGATTCCGGCGCAGCGAGAACAGCTTCGGTCACGCGGCTGCTCCCGGAATCCAGTCGTATCCCTTCTCTTCGAGCTCGAGTGCGAGCTCCTTTCCGCCCGACTTCACGATGCGGCCGTTCGCAAGCACGTGAACGAAATCGGGAACGATGTAATTCAAGAGCCGCTGATAGTGCGTGACGACGATCGTTGCGTTGTCGGGGCGGCGCAGCGCATTAACTCCGTGCGCAACGACTTTCAGCGCATCGATGTCGAGACCGGAATCCGTTTCGTCGAGAATCGCAAGCCGCGGCTCGAGCACTGCCATCTGAAGAATCTCGTTGCGCTTCTTCTCACCGCCGGAGAATCCAGTATTCACCGAGCGATTCATCATGACAGGATCCATGTCGACGAGCTTGATCTTCTCTTCCATCAAGTCGAGAAATTCGAGAGGATCCAGCTCGGTCATTCCCTTAGCCTTGCGAATTTCATTGAGCGCGGATCGCATGAAATACGCGTTCGTTACTCCGGGAATTTCAATTGGATACTGGAAGGCGAGGAAGATTCCTTCCTGCGCTCTTACCTCAGGATCCTGCTCGAGGAGATTCTGCCCGTTGTAGGTGACTTCGCCGCCGGTGACTTCATAACCAGGGTGGCCTGCGAGGACCTGAGCCAGCGTCGATTTGCCGGAGCCATTGGGGCCCATAACAGCATGAACCTCACCTGCGTTAACAGTGAGGTCGATTCCGCGAAGAATTTCTTTATCGCCGATGCTGGCGTGGAGGTTTTTTATTTCGAGCACGTTCTTTTAATCGTTAAGTGTTCTGTGAACTGCGGGTCGCCGGTCGTCGGCAGCCGGTCTCCGGCGTCGGTCGCCGGCAATCGGCGATCAGCTATCGGCAAAACAGAACTGCGTATCCTTCCGCTTTGCCGGTTGCCGATAGCGGGTATCCGGCCGCCGATGCCGGAGTCCGGCCGCCGACGACCGGGAGCCCGCAGTTCACCTATCCGACGGATCCTTCCAAAGTGATTCCTAACAATTGCTGAGCTTCAACCGCGAATTCCATTGGAAGCTCCTGAAAAACCTCGCGACAAAATCCTGAGACGATCATGGATACGGCTTGCTCAGCAGAAAGCCCTCTCTGCTTGCAATAAAAGATCTGATCCTCTCCGATCTTCGAGGTGGAAGCTTCGTGCTCCAAAGTGGCAGTGTTGTTCTGAACTTCGATGTACGGAAAAGTGTGCGCCCCGCACTCGTTTCCAATGAGCATCGAATCGCACTGCGTGTAGTTGCGAGCTCCCGTTGCACGAGGCAGAACCTTCACCTGACCACGGTAAGAATTATTGCCGCGCCCGGCTGAGATTCCCTTCGACACGATGTTCGACTTTGTGTTCTTTCCGATGTGGATCATCTTGGTCCCGGTATCAGCCTGCTGACGACCGTTGACGACAGCAACGGAGTAGAACTCTCCGTGCGAGTTGTCACCCTGAAGAATGACCGACGGATATTTCCACGTGATCGCTGATCCAGTCTCGACCTGCGTCCACGAAATCTTCGAATTGACTCCAGCGGCTTTTCCGCGCTTCGTCACGAAGTTGAAGATGCCGCCCTTTCCTTCAGCATCGCCGGCATACCAGTTCTGCACCGTCGAGTATTTCACCGTCGCATTGTCCAGTGCGATCAGCTCGACGACAGCAGCGTGAAGCTGATTGGTATCGCGTCGCGGCGCAGTGCATCCCTCGAGATAGCTGACTGACGCGCCTTCATCGGCGATGATCAGCGTCCTCTCGAACTGTCCCGTGCCCGCATTGTTGATGCGGAAATACGTCGACAATTCCATCGGGCATTTGACGCCCTTCGGCACATAGCAGAAGGAGCCATCACTGAATACAGCGGCGTTCAATGCCGCAAAGAAGTTATCCGAGTGCGGGACAACGGTGCCCAGATACCGCTCGACAAGATCGGGATGATTCTGAACCGCTTCGCCGAACGAGCAGAAGATGATCCCGTATTTCGAGAGCTCTTCCTTCATCGTCGTGCCGACCGACACCGAATCGAAAATCGCGTCGACGGCGACGCCGGCGAGCTTTTTTTGCTCAGTCAGCGAAATTCCAAGCTTGTCGTAGACCTTGAGGAGCTCCGGATCCACCTCGTCGAGCGACTGAAGCGGTTTGACCGACTTCGGTGCCGAGTAGTAGATGATGTCCTGGTAGTCGATCGGGTCGTAATGGAGGTTGCCCCAGTGCGGCTCTTTCATCGTGAGCCAGCGGCGATAGGCCTTCAACCTCCACTCCAGCATGAACTTCGGCTCGTTCTTTTTTGACGAGATCAGCCGGATGACATCTTCGCTGAGACCCTTGGGAATTGTGTCGGTCTCGACATCGGTCACGAAGCCGTAGGGATACTCCTTATTGACCAGTGATTCGATAGCGGTGGACATCCCTAACTCCTTGGCATTTCATAACTTCGTGACATAGATTGAATCCTAAGTAAATTTGTCGGGATAGTCAAACCAGCGGCCCTGCATGGCGGATTCCAGTGACTTCGAAAACCTCGCTTCTGTCGATGAAGTCCCCGATGAGGGGACCCTCGCGGTCGCGCGCGCAGATGGGGTCCGCATCTGCCTCATCAAGTCCAAGGGCCGCATCTCGGCCGTTTCCGACAACTGCACGCATCAGGATTTCGAGATGAGCCTGGGCGACGTGCTGCCCGATGGGACAATCCAGTGCGCATGGCATGGCGCGCGCTTCGACTGCCAGACCGGTGCGGTTCGCCAGGGTCCGGCCATCATTCCCCTGCCCGTTTATGAAGTCCGGATCGACGGCGATCAGGTCCTTGTGAGCTCAGGAAATCCAATATGAGGCGCCGCGCGGATTTTCCGCTGCTCGTCAACCAGCCCAAGCTCCATTACCTCGATTCGGCAGCCACATCACAGAAGCCGCGTCAGGTCCTCGACGCGATCATTGATTTCTACGAGAACGCCAACGCAAATCCGCACCGTGGAGCGTATGCTCTGTCAGTCGAAGCAACCGATCGATACGACGCTGCCCGCCGTCGCGTTGCGAAGTTCGTCGGATTGTCCGACCCGGACGCGCTGATTTTCACACGTGGAACAACCGAGTCCATCAATCTCGTAGCAACGGCATATGGTCGCGCGAATATCCGTGAAAGCGATGAGATCGTAATCACGGCGCTCGAGCATCACGCGAATTTTGTCCCGTGGCAGCAGCTCGCCATCGCGACCAAAGCACGCCTGCGAATCTGTGATCTCACGCCGGATTATCGGATCGATCTGGATTGCCTGTCGTCATTGATAACCGCAAAGACAAAGATCGTCGCAATCAATCACGTCTCCAACGCACTCGGCACAATCAACCCTGTTCGCGACATCGTTTCTCTCGTTCGCGAGAGATCCGATGCGATAGTCGTGTGTGACGGTGCTCAGGGAGTTCCGCACCTTCCCGTTGGATTCGACGACCTCGGTGTCGACTTCTACGCGTTCAGCGGACACAAGATGTGCGGCCCGATGGGAATTGGAGGATTGATCGGGAAGCGCGATATGCTCGATGCAATGCCGCCGTATCAGATGGGCGGCGACATGATCGAGTTCGTCTACGATGAATCGACGACATGGAATGTCCTGCCGCACAAGTTCGAGGCGGGAACTCCAAACGCTGCGAACGCGGTTGGACTCGCAGCAGCGTGCGATTATCTGGATTCAATAGGAATGGACGAGGTGCTGCATCACGAGCGCTCGCTCATGACCGAGGCTCATCAGCGCCTCTCTGAAATTGACGGCGTTCATATCTATGGACCGGAGCCGTCACTTCGCAGCGGAGTTGTGTCCTTCACACTCGGCGACGTTCACCCGCACGATCTTGCGACAATTCTCGACGGCGATGGTGTCTGCATCCGCGCCGGTCATCATTGTGCGCAGCCGCTGATGCGCCGGCTTGACGTTCCTGCCACTGCGCGAGCGTCTTTCTACGTTTACAACGATTCAGCTGATATCGACGCTCTTGTAGAGGGCGTCTTGAAGGCAAAGGAGATCTTTGGTCATGCAGCCGTCTGATCGCTCCGCGCAGATCAACGCGCTGTACCAGGAGATGATTCTCGATCACTATCGCCGCCCACGCAACAAAGGCGAGATCGAGAATCCTGATGAGACGGTCGTGATGAAGAATCCGCTTTGTGGCGATGAGATCACCATTCAGTTGCGCTACGATGGTGATGAAGTCGCCGATGTCGGATTC
>DASUXX010000103.1:0-12019 GCA_036377755.1 Gemmatimonadaceae bacterium | reverse complement strand
TGGAAGTTGAGTCTGCTCGTTCCCGCGGAACCCCGGTGTATGTCCAATGATATCGACGCCTGACGCCAATGCATTGTGGAAGTCTGCAGCGCTTTCGACGTGGGCCATCACGCGCTTTCCTGCTGCGTGCGCGCGCAAAACGATATCCGGCAGAAGCTTGGGATCTATGCCGCGCCAGTTGAACGTCGATGAGTCAGTCAGCCGCTTTTCATACTGATCTGAATACGCAAGAATGACTTTGATAAAGTCAGGATTACTCGAAAGAATCGTCGGCCACCTGGCGGCGAGATCATTGCGATCGCGAATGATCCACATGAAACCCGCAGCAGTGTTCGTGTCAGTCGCAAACATCGCTTCGCGTCCAAGGTTTCGCAGGAAGAGCCCGATCGGGTGACCGCCAGGTCCCGTGAGCACTGCGTTGGAGAAAGTGACGTCGATGCTCGTCGGGATATTTATGTAAGGCGCGAGGCCCTGCCTTGCACGAAGCACGTTGGCTGGATTCTGGCCGTAGAATACTCCGTCCTTCACGTACTTCTCGATCAGAGTGCGCGCGCGCTGCTCCGATGACGCATCGAAGTTGTGGTTGTGCGCCTCTGCAAATGGAGCGACGACATAGCCGCCTTTGACGTCGATCACCGAATCGGGCTCGCTGCGTGGCTTTGCGACGAATACTCCATGCGACATGTACATCGTCCGCTCGACGAAGCGCGACCCGTCGAACCATTTGCCGTTGACGATTTTCACATCGGGAGCTGAGGTAAGCTGCGGAGGAGCCCCGGGAGTCGATACCGGGCTGCAGGCGAGAATCAGCGGGGCAATCACCGCGCCCGCATACTGTTGAAATTTCAGCATAGCCGAATATCTGCCCTGGTCATTCGATTGTCAACGGATCCCCTCACAGGTTCGAAAAGGGTCTAGCCGCCCTCTCGCTTGCGATCGTTCACCAGTACGGTGATCACCATCCACAGTCCCAGCCCTGCTGCGATCACGATGCAGACGAGGCCGAGCCGTCTCCAGTATTCGAGGAGCGAGCTGGATGCTATCAGGAGACCTGCCAGGACAAGGCCAACGAATATCCGATTCGCAATCTTCTCCATTCCCTTAAGGAGAGATGGAAGCTGCGGCGTGTCGACGCGGAATGCGAAATCGTTGCGCGACATTCTCTCTGTGATCGTATCGAGACGCCGCGGCAGTGCGTTGACAAGGTCACTCGTTGCGCTCGCGACCTGAAACAATCTTCGCGGTGAGAGATCGCGTCTCGCTCTCTCATTCGCTATCGCTGTCGCGTAGTCGCGCATTGTCTCGGACGGATTGAACGAGCGGTCAAGTGATCGTGTCACCGCGTCGAGGTTGAACAGTGCCTTCGCAAGAAGAGTCAGCTCGGCGGGAAGCTTCAGGCCTGCGCTGTACCCGATGCTGATCATCTGATAAAGCACGAGACCAGCCGGCGTATCGCCGACTGTTTCGTTGGCGTGCTTTGCGACGACGGCTGATACTTCGCGGACGTAAGTCTTCCGGTCGAAATCAGGACCGTGCTCACCGATTGTGATCAACACGTCAGCAGCGGCATCGCCCTGATTGTCAGCCATTGCGAGGAACAGTGCAACGACGGCGTTCCGCATCGATTCAGTGAGATGCGCTGTCATTCCGAAGTCGATCATCGCGAGCTTCGGATCGTCTGGATCTGCGACCTCGACGGCCTCACGCATCGCTTCATTCTCGGACCGAATGAGCGGTGTCGCAGCTCTGCGCTCTTCAAGTCTTCGATCCAGGGCAGCCGCTTCCGCAGGCGTGAGAGGATTCTCGCGATTCGGAAGAATCAGGAAGATGTTGCCAGGATGCGGGTCAGCGTGGAAGTGACCAGTAACTGTTATCTGGTGCAGATATGCCCGGGCGAATTCGTCAGCGAGTGATTCGAAGTCGTATTCGATCCGGGATATCGGCGGGATCTCGCTGATCTTGATTCCGCGCACACGCTGCGTTGTGAGAACCTTGTGCGTGGTGTACGCATCGATGACGCGCGGGATCAGGATGTGCGGAAAACCTGCTAGGGCGCGTCTGAAGCTCGCAGCGTTACGTGCTTCGGTGCGATAGTCGAGCTCATCCACAAGAGCACGCTCTACCTGCTGGACTACGCCGATAACATCGACCCGATCGCCCGCAGAAGTATGCGCAGTCAGAAATTGCGCGAGCTCCCTGAAGTATTCGATGTCTTCGGTGAGGATCTCACGAATCCCGGGACGCTGCACCTTTACGACGACATCACGACCGTCACGAAGCGTTGCTGCGTGAACCTGGCCCAGCGATGCGGATCCAAGCGGTTTTTCTTCGAAGGATCCAAAGAGCTTGTTGATTTTTGCGCCAAGCTCTTCTTCGATGCATCGCTCGACATCGCCGAACTCCATTGGAGGAACGCTGTCCTGCAGATGCTCGAGCTCGGTGACGTATGTCGGGGGAATGAGATCCGGCCGGGTCGATAGAATCTGACCGAGCTTTATGTACGCAGGGCCGAGCTCCACGAGCCGCTCACGAAATGCGACTGCCTTTTCGCGCGACGCATCGTCATCGGAGCGCTCTCCATCTTCCAGCTGCGCACCCTGCAGCTCGAGCAGTCCCTGGCCTTTGGCAAAATCGAGCAGGCCATAGCGCGTGAAGAGACCGACCGTGGATACCAGCCGCGGCAGATACTTCGGGGCGAGGAGCATGCTCGGTCAAAAGGCAGAAAGTGTGCCCGCCTCCGATTGCTTCGGCTCGCTCGGATGGGAGATATTTACGCATGACTGAGACAAAGAGTTCGTCAGGACGAGTTGAAATAAGAACTGTCCCAAAGCCGTGGGGACACGAGACCATATGGGCGCACACGGACCGCTACGTCGGGAAGGTCCTTCACATCAAGGCTGGGCAGGCGCTGTCCGTCCAGTACCACAATCGCAAGGACGAGACTGTTCATCTGCTGACGGGAGAGCTGGTCTATCGCGTGCAGATGGGTGACTCGCTCGAGGATATGCATCTCAAGGCCGGCGAATCGTTCAGGATCACGCCGGGGACCATTCATCAGATGGAAGCCGTGACAGACTGTGACGTGCTCGAAGTTTCGACGCCCGAGCTCGACGATGTCGTGCGGCTTTCCGACCGCTACGGAAGAGAGGGAACAAGCGCTCCATGAAGGTGATCATTCCGCTCGCAGGAAAGGGAACGCGGCTGCGCCCGCACACGCACGTCACGCCAAAGCCGATGCTGCGCGTGGCAGGCAAGCCTGTCATGTCATACGTGCTCGATGAGCTCCGCGACCTCGGCGGAGTCGAGCAGATCATTTACATCACTGGTCACCTCAAGGAGAAGGTCGAGGATTTCGCGCGCAAGAGTCTCGACATTCCATCGGTGTTCATCGAGCAGAAAGTGCAGGATGGAACCGCCGGTGCCATTGCGCTAGCCCGCGATTACGTCGATCAGGATGTGCTGATCATCTTTGTCGATACGATCTTCGATGCCGACCTGTCCGTCATCAATCGCACGGATGCAGATGGAATCATCTGGACAAAGGAAGTCGAGGATTATCAGCGCTTCGGTGTCGTAGTTACCGATAACGACGGTCACATGACGCAAATCGTCGAGAAGCCAAAGACTCCGGTCTCGAAGAGAGCGAATATCGGGCTTTACTACATTCGCAACTGGAAGCTCCTGTACGAGGGAATCGATCACGTGCTCGCCGCCCCGAAAAATCAGGGCGAGTATTTCCTCACAGATGCATTCCAGTACATGATCGACAAGGGCGCGAAGATCAAGGTGATCGACGTCGAAGGCTGGTACGATGCCGGCAAGATCGAGACGATGCTCGAGACAAACGAGACGATGCTCAGAAAGGGCAGGGCGCGTCGCCCGTCAAGCGATGGAGACTCGACGATCGTCGATCCGGTTTACATCGAAGACAACGTCACACTCAAGGGTTCGACTGTCGGTCCCAACGTGTCGATCGGATCCGGAAGCGTCGTAGAGAATTCAAAGCTCAGTCACTCGATCATCGGAACGAATTCGAAGATCTCACGCTCGACGCTGTCCAATTCGCTCATTGGCGACGACACCGTTCTGGACGGAATAACCGGCGAGGTTACGGTCGGTGATCATTCCGAGGTGAGAGTATCGCCAGCAAGCTGAGCCGCAACGTCGTCGCGCTCGGTGCCGTAAGCTTCTTCACCGACGTGGCGACGGAGATGATCTATCCTCTCCTGCCGCTTTTCCTCAGCAGTGTACTCGGAGCGAACGCGAGCTTCATAGGCGCAATCGAAGGCGCAGCAGAATCGACTGCTGCGCTTCTCAAGCTCGCGAGCGGCTGGTGGTCGGACAAGGTAAGAAAGCGCAAGCCACTCGTCGTCATCGGCTACGGAATCGCGACCATTGCTCGACCGTTTACCGCGATCGCTCAAACTGCTGCGCAGGTTCTGGCAATTCGGGTTACAGACCGCGTCGGCAAGGGGATTCGCTCAGCTCCACGCGATGCATTACTTGCCGAATCTGCGACGCCCGAAACGCGAGGGCGTGCGTTTGGCTTTCATGCGGCGATGGACAACGCAGGCGCAGTGCTGGGCCCGCTGATCGCATTCGTGTTGATCAGGCAGCTCGACATGTCGTTGAGGAATGTCTTCTGGCTTGCTGCAATTCCCGGCGCAGTTGCCTTTATAGTTCTTCTCGTTGCGGTGAAGGAGACAGAACATCGAGATGAAGCAGCGTCCGATAAGCCAAAGGCGACTATCGATACAAAGGCTCGGCTTGGCGGACGCTTCTGGTACTATCTGGCAATCGTCTTTCTCTTCACGCTAGGCAATTCGACCGACGCGTTCCTCCTGTTAAGGGCGAATCAGCTTGGCGTAGCTGTCGCGCTCGCGCCAATTCTGTGGGCGTTTCTCAATCTCATCAAAGCAGCGCTTGGTACGTGGGGCGGCGCAATGTCGGACCGGTTCGGCCGCAAGCCTCTCATCATCGCCGGCTGGACGATTTATGCTCTCGTGTATTTCGGATTTGCACGGGCAACCCTGCAGTGGCACGCGTGGGCACTGTTCGCCGCTTATGCGCTGTTTTACGCTTTGACTGAGGGAACTGAGAAGGCATTCGTTGCCGACCTCATTCCACGCGAGCGTCGCGGCGCGGCGTTCGGATGGTTCAATCTCGCAATCGGGCTCGGCGCCTTGCCGGCTTCGATAATGTTTGGAGCGATCTGGGATCGCGCTGGATCCTCAGCGGCATTCGTGTTTGGCGCAGCGCTGGCGATCGCCGCATCGATTGGAATGCTGTTCGTTGCACCGCATCCGAGCGAGCCGCACGCAACTCCAGTATGAGCATCAATCCGTTGAATCGTCTTTCAGTATACCGTGCACTGCGCCCGCTCAACGCTCGCGGTCGCGATGATATCCGCGCATTCCAGGATCGTCGGATCCGGCGGCTTGTTCGTCATGCGTACGACAATGTTCGTTATTACAGAAAGCTGTTCGACGAGAAGCGAATCTCGCCGGATAGTATACGCTCCACGGCCGACCTGGTGCGTTTGCCGATCAGCGGGCGCACCGAGGTGCAGAATGCATCGGTAGAAAGCCGGCTCGCGAAAGGCGTTGACCCCGACAAGATGATCGTTCGAAAGACAACCGGATCATCGGGGCAGTGTCTCATCGTAATGCGCACGTGGAGCGAGGAACAGGTTCTCAATCTCATGCGATGGCGCGTGATTCGATCGTACGGGCTCAAGCTGAGAGATGTCATTGCCGTGCCGCGAGTCCCGATCGGTCGCCATCCGCGTGATTATCCGCTGCCACGCCGCATCGCTGATAAAATCGGATTCTATCGAAAGGATCTCATCGATCTCGCGACGATCGATGATGCATCGAAGATTCTGATCGAGCGGGAGCCGGAAGTCGTTATGGGCTGGCCGACAATTCTCGAGGATCTCGCGCCACGATGGAAAGCACTGAAGACGCCGTCTACGCGGGATCCGAAGTTCATCATCTCAGGCGGGGAGATGCTCTCGACGATTGCGCGCGCAAGAATCGCTGAAGGATTCGGCGCGCCCGTGTACGACATGATGGGCGCTCACGAGTTCAGCCTCGTCGCCTGGCAGTGCAACGAGTCGGGCCTTTATCACTTTTCCGACGAGACGGTATACGCGGAAGTGATAGTTGATGGACGCCGCGCAAAGCCCGGAGAAGAAGGCGAGCTCGTGGTCACCGGACTCCACTCATTTGCGATGCCGTTCATTCGCTACAACCTCGGCGACCTGATCGTTCAGGGACCTGAACAGTGCGAGTGCGGAAGTCCGTTCAGTGCATTCCGTCACATTCAGGGCAGGGCAGGAGAGTACTTCCCGCTTCGAGAAGGCCGCCGGGTGCATCCGCAGGACATCGTGCGAATGTCTTTCATCGCTGCGTCGTGGATCCGGAATCTCCAGATTGTGCAGGTGAGCCTTGATCGTCTCGAGCTTCACGTTGTGCCGACGCGCGAACCTTCGGCAGATGAGATCGCTCTGATAAAGCGCGAGGTTGCGAAAGTGTTGTGGGGAGTTGCTACGCTGGACGTCGTTATGATTCCTGAGATTCCGAAGAATTATGAGCTCAAGTATCGGGTCCATCGCACGTTAGCTGGCTCTTCGGTTTTGCAGCATAAACCAGAAAATCATAAACCAGACAATCGATAAACCAGGGATAGGCACGGACACGCACGGGCACTCACGGACACTCACGGACGAAATGGAGATCCAATCGCACATGCGATGACCAATCAATTCTTTGTGTTTTGTTTTTTTTTCTTCTCTCTAAGTGGTTTTGGTCCGTGCGGGCCGTGTTTGTCCGTGAGTGTCCGTGCCTACACCTGGTTTTGGAGTTTCGGTGTGCATCGGTGCCAATTGTCCCGGGTTTCGGCCATTACTCCTGTCGGCTCGTGTCTGCCAAACCCGTGGGTGTCAACGCCTAAAAACCTCACGTCACTTTCACACAAGGCGTAGATCGCACCCGTAAATGGACTAGGAACAGTACGGCCGATTCCAATCAGTCTTTTGGACGTTCGGTAATGGCACGTCCACCGTCGTTCTGCCAGGAATGTCAGTTGTGATGCGAACGATCGCGGTACGGGATGACAGCAGATCATAAAAGCCATTGATGTTCGCGCCAGTGCTCTGATGTACGAACCCGGATGTCAGCACCGGGGTGTTGTCACCCGAGAGCGGAAACTCAAAGCTCGGCGTGGAGCTCGCCGAACTCGGCAACAGCACGATGCGCTGCACATGACCCTTCAATGAAGGACCAGTGATCTGCCAGGAGAAGTCCTTATTCGGCTCATAATCCCGCTGCTCAGTCTCCTGAAGCTCTACCAACACACTATCAGTCGGCGTAAGTGCAACGCTTCCAGATGCGACAACGTTGCGCAGCTCGTACAGGCAGCGGCCGTTTAACAGGTTACATCCGGAAAACGACACCGACACGATCACCAGAGCGATGAACCGGCGGAGATTGTTCATAGTCAGCAGCAGCGACTTCCCGGACGTGTGTATCGCGCGTCGAGTCGCTCGCGCCAGAATTCGCTCTGAGACATTGGCGTGCACCCGGGATGGGCAGCGTGCACGTGCTCGAGATACCGCTCGTAGTCAGGTGCGCCGAGCATCAGGCGCAGTGCGCGCCTGATGCCGGCGAATGCTGATACGAGTCGCTCGCTCATCAGTTGTCCGGTTTCACCGGAACACGTGACGGAAGATTCTCCTCGAATATCTCGAAGATCCTGCGGTATTCATCTGCCCACGATGACGGCCTCACGAATGCGTGATCCTCAACAGGATATACTGCGAGCTCCCATCCGGTCTTTCCCAGCTCGATGAGACGCTGAGTGAGGCGCACGACATCCTGGAACAGCACGTTCGTATCCACCATTCCATGCAGAATGACGAGAGGATCCTTCAGCCCTTCTGCGAAATAGATCGGCGAAGATCTCCTGAACGCGACCGTATCGGTCTGCGGGATGTTCAGGATGTTCGACGTGTAGCCGTGGTTGTAATGCGCCCAGTCTGTCACGCTGCGCAGCGCTGCACCTGCGCCGAAGTACTGCGGTTGAGTGAACAGGGCGAAGAGAGTGATGAAGCCACCGTAGCTGCCGCCATAGATGCCGATTCTTTCCGGCTCGATGTTGAACTCCTTCGTCAGGTACTTGGACGCATCGACCTGATCCTGAAGATCGCGTCCACCCATATACCGGTAAATGGCAGTTCTCCAGTCGCGGCCGTATCCCGCAGACCCGCGATAGTCCACATCGAGAACCGTGTATCCCTTCGACGCGAGGAACTGGTTGAACATGTACTCGCGCGGATACTCCGACCAGAAGTTTCCGACGTTGTGTAGATAGCCCGCGCCGTGAACAAAGATCACTGCTGCGCCATTCGGCTGCGCGCCCATGTCTTTCGGGCGATAAATGTGCGCGGGAACCTGCACGCCATCGCTCGCGGGAATCATGACGAGCTCAGGCTGGATCCAGTTGAACGAAAGCCATTCCGCGCTCGGGCTCACCGTGAGCTGCGATTCAGGCGCACCCGCGCGATTCTCCATGAGGAAAAGATCCGGCGGACGATTCACGAATGAGTAAACATCGGCGAGCAGTTTTCCGTCGGGTGAAACTGTCACGATGTGACGACCTGATTTCGTCGTGATGCGCTCTCTGGCGCCGCCATTCACTGACATCCGATAAAACTGCTCTTCGAACGGCGACGGCTCATTTGTTCTCAGATAGAACGTTTTGCCATCAGCCGAAAGATCGACATCGAGTACTTCCCATTTCCCGCTCGTGAGCTGGCGCCTGTCGCTGCCGTCAGCGGCAACAGTGTAGAGGTGAGCATATCCGGTTGCTTCTGACACATAGTAGAACCGGCGGCCTCCATCATACCATCCGGCGCAGGAGAATGAACATGGTCCGTCTACCCACGCGGTGTCACGCAATGTCTCGAGGACTGTGAGCTTGCCCGTCTCGTCGATTGCCTGAAGAACGCGCACCTTGTTGTCAGACGTGTAGGCGTAAAATGCGCCGTGTCTGCCATCCTGACTCCAGCCAAGCGGCAGAACGAACCCGTTAGCCGTATCGACTGGATAAGGCTTCAGCCACGTGAGATTGCCGGTCGTGAGATTGATGAACCCGACACGGCCACGATCCTGAGCGTCTCCAACATTCTCGCGTCCGCGAATCTGCTCTACATAACCGGTTTCGGTGACGAAACGTGGGATATCGTTTCCGCGGGCGCCTTGAGCTGGAATCCGCGTAGTGAAGAGCAGAACGCTGCCCTGTGGTGATGGTGAGATGTCATTGAGCTCTTCACCAGCCTGCGTGTAAAACGTCTTGAGCGCGCGTGATTCACGCTCCTGCCGGGCTGCCTTCGTGATACTGTCCGCGCGAACTCGATCGCGTATTGCTTCGAACAGGTCCTTCTGCTGCTGCTCGATGCGAGCACGCTGCGGTGTTGGCTTCGCAGGATCTGCAGGTGCAGGGCCCTGACGAAGATCAGTGAGCTGCCGAAGGAATCCGTTACTCAGGTCGATAGAGAAGACGTTGTTGTCGCGAATGAAATAGACTTTCGATGCATCTGCCGAGAACTGAGGCTGAGACTCACGCGCGTTGGTCTGCGTCAACCGTCGAGTCGTTCCGCGATTCATGTCGGTGATGTAGATGTCACCATTGAATTCGACTGCCCTGAGCCGGCCGTTCGCCGAGAGCTCGCCGCGTGTCACAAGGCCACCAACCGAATCGAATTGTGCGGGCGAGACTCGTTCCGGCTTTGCCCCTGGAACGGCACGGACGCGGAATCTCTTTGCAGTCTCGCGCCAGTCGGTGCCGGGCTCGAGCCACGTGAAATAGATCCACTTGCTGTCAGCGCTCCAGCGAACATCCTGCGGTACGCGACCGTAGAGCTCGGGTCCGCGCATGATGTTCTTGATGGAGAAGTCGAAGCTCGACGGTGTCTGCGCGACGGCAGTTGTCGAAACGAGTATCAATCCAAACAGAGTCTTTCGCATCAGGAGTATTTGATGGTGATGGTTACGGCGCCGCAGCATCGATGGCGAAGTCACGCCGATGGCTGAAGCTAACCTCGGTAGTTGTTGCGGTGACCCGCCCTGACAAAATGCTTACCCACGAGCGGGCGCTCTCGATCAGAATCACTATCACGGCAGCCATGAAGAACGCGGCAACCGCTGCATCGAGCCGGTCGTTGAAGGCCATGCGGTGCGCAGCTTCAATTGTCGCCACGCCCTTTGGTAATACCCCTGAACCGATCGCTGATTCAAGCATGTTCGCATGTGAAAGAAAACCGAGCTTTGGATTGTCGGAGAAGATCTTGATCCATCCGCCTGTGAGCGTCACGACGGCGAGCCACACCAGTGGGAGGACAGTTATCCATGCATATCGTGCCTTGCCCATCTTGATGATGACAGTCGTGCCGACGCACAATGCCACCGCGGCGAGAAGCTGATTGGATATCCCAAATAGTGGCCACAATGAGTTAATGCCGCCGAGCGGGTCCATAACTCCCTGATAAAGGAAGTAGCCCCACATCATCACGAAAATTGCGCTGGTGCCTATGACGGCCGGATACCACGACACGCGGCCGATCGGCTTCCAGATGTGAGATAGAAGATCCTGAAGCATGAATCGGCCGACGCGTGTCCCTGCATCGAGCGTCGTCAATATGAACAGGGCTTCAAACATGATGGCGAAGTGATACCAGAGCGCCATTGCGCTCGAGCCGCCGAGTACGCGCGAGAAGAGATGCGCCATTCCAACCGCGAGACTCGGCGCACCACCGGTGCGTGAGAGCAATGACGTCTCTCCTACCTGTCGCGCGAGATTCTGTATTTCATTCGGATCGAGTGTGAATCCCCAGCTCCTTATTGCTTCGGCAGCAGTCTGTGCTGTTGTTCCGATTGCGGCAGCAGGTGCATTGATGGCGAAGTAGACGCCCGGCGTGAGCACGCATGCGGCGATCAGGGCCATCACCGCAACGAGAGACTCCATGAGCATCGCGCCATAACCAATCGGGCGTGCGTCCGTCTCACATGCGATGATCTTTGGAGTCGTGCCCGACGCTACCAGCGCGTGGAATCCGGAAATCGCGCCGCATGCGATGGTGATGAACACAAAGGGGAAGAGCTTCCCTGCGAAGACTGGCCCCGTACCATCAGTGAATTGCGTCAGCGCAGGCATCTGCATTGTTGGAAGCACGAGCAGAATGCCGAGCGCGAGTGAAACGACAACGCCGATCTTCACGAATGCCGAGAGGTAATCTCGCGGCGCGAGCAGCAGCCATACGGGGAGTACGGACGCTGCGAATCCATAAATCATGATGAGCACAGCGAGTGTCGGCCCGCTCAAGGTGAACATCGGAGCTAATGCCGGATTCTCGGCGACCCATCTTCCTGCGTAGAGCGAGAGGATCAGCAATACCATCCCAATCGCGCTTGCTTCGAGCACACGGTGCGGCCTTATCCACCGCATGTATCCGCCCATGATCAATGCGATTGGGACAGTGAGCGCGATAGTTACGACACCCCATGGACTGGCCTTGAGCGCGTTTACGATTACCAGAGCCAGCACCGAGATCAAAACGATCATGATGCCGAGCACTGCGACGAGCGCAGTGTAGCCGGCAACTGTGCCTATCTCGTCCTTGGCCATCTGGCCGAGTGTCTTGCCATCCCGCCGCATCGAAGCGCACAGGATCACGAAATCCTGAACTGCTCCGCCGACTGCGACTCCGACGATTATCCAGAGCGCTCCAGGGAGAAATCCAAATTGAGCAGCGAGCGTTGGACCAACGAGCGGCCCGGGACCGGCAATCGCCGCAAAGTGATGACCAAATACGATCCACTTGCTGGTGGGCGAGTAATCCCTTCCGTCATTGAGGCGCACCGCAGGAGTGGCCCGATCTTCGTTCAGCTCGAAGATCTTTGAAGCAATGATCCTGCTGTAGACGCGATACGCGATGATGTATGTGCAGACTGCAGCAGTG
>DASUXX010000102.1:0-2466 GCA_036377755.1 Gemmatimonadaceae bacterium | reverse complement strand
CTGCTTGCCGTCGATTTCACAGTGCTTCACCTCGCAATTCCACGGATCACTGCTGACCTGAAGCCAGGCAGCACGCAGCTGCTCTGGATAGTCGACATATACGGGTTTTTCATCGCCAGCTCGCTAATTACGATGGGCACGCTTGGCGACAGGATCGGCCGCCGAAAGCTTCTCATGATCGGTGGCGCTGCGTTCGGAGTTGCATCTGCAATCGCCGCATTTGCGTCAACAGCATCGACGCTGATCATCACCCGCGCGCTGCTCGGGGTTGCAGGAGCGACGTTGATGCCGTCGACGATGGCGCTGATCCGCAACATGTTCCACGACCCGGATCAGCGGCGCATCGCAATCGCAGTCTGGATCAACTGCTTTGTCGTCGGCGGAGCGCTGGGACCGCTCGTTGGCGGATTCATGCTCGAGAATTTCTGGTGGGGGTCGGTATTTCTGTTGAACGTGCCTGTGATGGTAATGCTGCTGATTCTCGCTCCACTCCTTCTTCCGGAGTTCCGCGACACTAACGCAGGAAAGCTCGACATACTGAGTGCTTTGCTTTCGCTCCTGTCGATTCTCGCGGTGATCTATGGCGTGAAGCGAATCGCGCAGGACGGGATAAGTGTTCTCGCGATCGGCGCGATCCTTCTCGGCGTTCTGCTCGCAGCGATCTTCGTGCACCGGCAGACTCACCTCGAACATCCACTGATCGATCTCGCACTGTTCAAAGTCCCCGCGTTCAGCGCGTCGGTGTCTACGCAGCTCATTGCAACGGTGACATTCGGCGGATTGTACCTGCTCGTCTCTCAATACCTGCAGCTCGTTGTTGGACTGTCACCTCTTCATGCGGGAGTCTCACTTCTGCCCGCGACGATCGCAGGAACTCTCGGCACCATTGCAGCTCCGGTTCTCGTGAAGAGAGTGCACATCGGTTATGTCATGCCTGCAGGAATGATCCTGAGCGCAATGGGAATCGCACTTCTCGCAACGATGCACGCAAAATCTGGAATTGGAATTCTCGTTGTTGCCTACATCATCATGAGCTTCGGAGTGAATATCGCGATCACTCTCACTACAGACATGATCATGAGTGTTGCGCCACCAGAGCGCGCCGGCGCAGCATCCGGCATTTCCGAGACGAGTGCCGAGCTTGGCGCTGCGCTTGGAATCGCACTGCTCGGCAGCGTGTCGACTGCGTACTATCGCAGTGCTATGGCCGATGCTCCTGAAGCAGCACGAGCGACTCTTGCTGGAGCGATTGAATACGCTGGCAGCCTGCACATCGATCTCGCGCAGGCTGCGCGCGAGGCATTCACATCCTCGTTGAATGTTGTCGCCGTGATAAGCGCGTTACTGGTGCTTGGGATGGCGACCACCGCGCTTTTCGTGTTGCGACGAGACAGTGATGCTTCGATGAGCCAGAGAAAAGCGAATTGATCAGCTGACCGCAGAGGCCACAGTGAGGGGAGAATTGTGGGTTCCTGTTGGCAAAACTGGCATAAGCGTTCGACAACATTGCAGAGATGAATGATGTTTGTCGCTTATGCCAGTTTTGCCAGGGGGAACCCAAAATTCTCCCCTCACTGTGCCTCTGCGGTTAACTGATGCCTTATGGATTGAGCCAGTATGAAACCTTGATGAGGAAAATGTTATTCGGCCGCGTCCCGAACAGGTTGTCAAAGTCACGGCTGAATGCAAAGTCGCCGACAGGACTGAATGAATCGCGTGTCTGCTGCCATGCGAGATACATCGTCGAGCCCGGTCTCCACTCCCAGCGAAGGACAGCATTGCCGCGCAGTGAGCCCACGTTGAAGTCCGGTTGGGGAACTCCGAACGACACTGCAGGATTCGCGACGCCATTCGGATAGATGCGGCCGTTCGCAATTTCTCCTACCTCAGTTCCATATCGCAGGAATTCGAACTTGCCTGGCTCAGCAAATTCCTTCGTCGCTCCAAAATCACCACTCGCAACGAACGGCTGCGCGAAGATCTGGAGTGAGAGCGTCGGGCTGAACGTGTAGTTCACGCGAGTATCGAGCGAGATAGTCGTCTGATCTACGTTTGCAAAGATGTAACGGGCTCCATATGTGCGTGTCGCTGCCGGATCCGCGACACGTCCGAGGAACTGAGCTTCAGATTTGTCCCACGAGACCGAGGGACCAACCTGTAGCTCCAGACTCGGCCGTGGCTTGTACAGCACGCCGCCGAACCACTGGTTGTTGCTGCTCTCGCCCGGCCCCCACTGATAGAATTGACCGAGCTCGAGCACGACTGTCTTGCGAGGGTCAGATGAGATCCCCGTATTCACATAGAAGTATGCAGGGCGCGACGCGCGAGGACCTCCGCGCGTAAGACGATCGTCGATCGTGCCGGGCAGCCCCCAGCTGAAGTTCGCGTTTGCGCTCCAGTAATTGAGGAACTGAACGAACGAGTTGAGGAACAGCCGGCTCGAGATTGGATCCCACGCATAGTTGT
>DASUXX010000101.1:0-4579 GCA_036377755.1 Gemmatimonadaceae bacterium | reverse complement strand
ACGCTGCGTAACCGAGGTATTGCATGAAGAGCCAGATCTCTGCGTCTCTGAGGACTCTGCCAGGCGAGCGAAGCGAAGCCCTCTGTACCTCACCGTATCGAATATGCAGGAGAAATTAGAACGAACGCGCCGACCGGCGCGTTTGTTATAATTTCTCCTGCATATGAAGATACTGGTAATCGAGGATGATCCCACCGTCGGCAACTTCGTCAAGCGAGGACTGGAACAGCAGCGATGGGGAGTTGACCTCGTCGGTACTGGTGACGAAGGCGAGCAGCTCGCTCTGACCGGAACGTACGACCTCGTGATTCTCGATATGCGGCTTCCCGGCAAATCGGGGATGCAGGTGTTGAATTCGCTTCGGGCGCGCGGTTTCGAGAGACCAGTTCTCGTTCTCACCGCGCAGGATGCAATCGATGCGAAAGTCGAGACACTTCGCGCCGGCGCTGATGATTACGTCACCAAGCCGTTTGCATTCGAAGAGCTGCTCGCGCGCGTTGAAGCTCTGTCGCGCCGGCCGCGTGTTCTCGCCTCACCTGCTCTCAAAGTTGCAGATCTCGAGCTTCATCTCGATACTCGCGAAGTGAAGCGGGGCGGGGAGCCGATCGAGCTCACTCCAAAAGAATACACAGTCCTCGAATATCTCATGCGTCACGCAGGCCGCGTGATGAGCCGGACTCTTATTACAGAGTACGCATGGGGATATCACTTCGATCCCGGCACCAACATCGTCGACGTTGTCATCAATCATCTTCGCAAAAAGATCGACGCGGCGAATTCGCAGAAGCTCATTCATACCATCCGCGGCGTTGGCTACGTGATACGATCCGATTCGCGGACGGCGCGCGACTCTGAATCACGCACGTCGCGTGACACCGACACGCGCGGCTCGCGCGACTGACCGGTAATGGCATCGACTCGCACGAACCTCACTGCTGCGTTCGTTGCGGGACTCATCGCAGTCGCAGGCGTGCTTGGCGTCACGCTGTGGGCTGTGCGAAATGCAACTGTCTATCGTGATCTCGCGCGCTACGCGAGCACACAGGCTGATCTCGCCGCAGGCGTGATTCTCGATGCTGGAGGTGAGGGAGCACAGCCCGTAGTAGTGCGTCCTGACACTGCTGCCGAAGCTCTTTCAATCACGGCCCGGCTCGGAGCGATGCTCAATCAGTTCCCGGGTTACGTCGTCGTGTTCGATCACCACGGCGCTCTCCTGTTCGAGTCGGAGGAAGTCGCTCAGCTCAACAGCGCTGATGCTGCAGTGCTCGCTGATCAGGTGCGCAACATTCCGTCGAATGGACCGGCAGGTCTTCTATCTCTGGACAGCGCGCAGGAGCAGCTGCTTCTCGTTGCACGCGACATCACGACGCCGACTGCCAATCTCGGCAAAGTGATCGTCGGTGTCTCTACAGAAGGCGCGAGTGAGCTGCCGAGGAGCTATCTGGTTGCGTTTGCGGGTATGGCGCTTGTGATACTTCTCGCGAGCTGGGGCGCGTGGGTCACACTCGGCTTGTTGTCGCAGCGTGTCGGAAAAATCACACACGATGTGGCGGCGATCACGGACGGGCGAAGTCTTCATAGACGTCTGAGTATCGAGAACGCTGGTGAAGAATTCGAGAAGCTCGTTGCGACTTTGAATGCGATGATCGAGCGTCTCGAGACATCGTTCCTCGGATTGCGCCGCTTCACTGCTGACGCGAGTCACGAGCTCAAGACTCCGCTTGCTGTGCTCCGCGCTGACGTGGAGCGCGCGATGAACGAGCCGTCGCAGACTGAGCGACTCGTTGCGCTCGAGGAAGCGCTGCATGAGACGACGCGCATGGCCGATCTCGTCGAGAGTCTTCTCACCCTCGCGCGGGCAGATGAAGGACGCTTTGACATTCATCGCGAGCCGATCGAGCTCAAGCCGCTTGTCGATGATGTATATGAAACTGCGGTGATACTTGGTGAAGGTGCGGGAGTGACGGTGAATCTTCAGTTCACTGCGGAAGTCACCATCATGGGCGATGCAACTCGCCTGCGTCAGCTGTTTCTCAACCTGGTCACAAATGCAATCAAGTACACGCCTGCAGGTGGAAAAGTCGACATCGGATTAGGCGTCCATCCGGACAATGTCACGTTCGCGGTGCGTGATACAGGAATTGGAATCGCTGCGGCCGATGTCCCTTACATATTCGAGCGATTCTGGCGCGCAGATCGCGCGCGATCGCGAATGTCAGAGCGGGGCGGGTTCGGACTTGGACTCGCAATCAGCCAGTGGATCGCTCAGGCGCACGGCGGCACTCTTACTGCGTCATCACGCCTTGGCAGGGGAAGTCTTTTTACGGTGACGTTGCCGCTCGCGCGCGAGCAAACTGCGTGAGAAAGATTAAGACGAATTAATTGTTTTCTAATCTTTACGGCATTACGTGAGACTTACTGGCGGGGTAATCTACAGTCACCAAAACCTTTCCTCGGTGATGCAATGTTCAACCAACTGTTAGAGTCCAAGCCAAGAAAGCAGAAGATGGCAGGCGGGACCCTGTTCAGCGTTGTCTTCCACGGAGCGCTGATTGTCGCCGCAGTGGTTATCACCGCGAATGCAGGAATCGCGGATGACAAGACCAAGGCGGAAAAGATCCAGTTCGTGGAGATGAAGAAGGAGCCTCCCAAGCCCAAGCCAAAGGAGCCGCCTCCTCCGCCAAAGGAAGTCGTCATGAAGGCGCCTCCGCCAAAGGGATTCCAGGTGCTTCGCGCCCCGGTGGAAATCCCCATCAAGATTCCTGAGATCGATCTGTCCAAGAAGGTCACTGACGAAGCCGACTTCAGCGGTAAAGGCGTGAAGGGTGGTGTCGCCAAGGGCGTCGAGGGTGGAACGGCTCCGGTCGATCCCAACCAGACCTATTACGAGTTCCAGGTCGAAAAGCCCGTTGCCCAGATCCCTGGCACCGGTGCACCCCGCTATCCTGACGCGCTCCGTTCATCGGGCGTCGAGGGTGAAGTTCAGGCGCAGTTCGTCGTTGGTGAGGATGGCAAGGCCGACCCGTCGACGTTCAAGGTCCTGAAGGCAACAAACGATCTCTTCGCCAGCGCAGTTCGTTCGGCTCTTCCGAACATGCGCTTCTATCCCGCAGAAGTTGGCGGCAAGAAGGTGAAGCAGCTCGTGCAGCAGAGCTTCCAGTTCAGGCTGGACAGATAACCGCAAGCATACCCAACCCAAACGGAGAAATACGAAACAATGCAACTCTCGCTGATGGATCTTTGGGGTCAGATGGCCGGGTTCGCCCGCGGCATCGTGTTCACCCTCGCAATCATGTCGGTCTGGTCGCTCTCGATCACCATCAAGAAGTGGTGGGATCTTCGCAAGGCGCAGGGCGAGACCCGCAAGTTCGCACCTGAGTTCTCGCAGTTCCTCGAGGAAGACAACCTCAACGAAGCAGTTTCGCTTTCAGAGAAGTACAAGAAGTCACACGTCGCCCGCGTTCTTGGCGGCGCACTCACCGAGATCAAGCCTCTCATTCAGGACGGCACCGTTTCGGTCGGCGACATCAACTCTGCAGAGCGCGCAGTCGAGCGTGAAATGCTCATGACGATCACCGATCTCAAGAGAGGTCTCGGTGTTCTCGCAACGGTCGGTGCAACCGCGCCGTTCGTCGGACTGCTCGGAACCACCATGGGTATCGTCAACGCGTTCGTGGGTATGGCCGCATCCGGATCTGGCGGACTTTCCGCAATCTCCGCCGGTGTCGCAGAAGCGCTTATCACGACTGCGTTCGGACTCATCGTCGCAATTCCGGCGGTGTGGGCATACAACTACTTCCAGGTGAAGATCGACAACCTCACGGCTGAGATGACCTACACCTCGAAGGAAATGATCGACTACATGATCAAGAACGTGAGCGGCGAGTTTGGTCGTTCGCGCTTCACCCGCGAGTTCAACACTACGGCTTCCACGGGTTCTTCGCCGATCTCAACCTGACCGGCCGAGGAGGATTAAACCATGGCAATGTCAACTGGAGGGAGCGGAGGTGTTAAGGCAGAGCCCAACGTGACGCCGATGATCGACGTCATGCTGGTTCTCCTCATCATCTTCATGCTCGTCGTCCCGGCGATTTCCGCGGGATTCCAGGCGATTCCGCCTCAGGGTGTGAACCTCAAGCCACACCCTGAAGAGGAGCGTGATCAGGTCCTTGGTATCGACGCCAACAATCAGTACTTCCTGAACAAGGCGCCGATTCCAAACGCCGAGCTGGGCCAGAGACTCAAGGCGATCTACGATGCTCGCACTGAGGACAAGGTTCTGTATGTGAAGGCGCACAAGGATCTTGAGTATTCCAAGATTCTCGACGCGATGGACATTGCATCTCACAACGGTGTGTCTCTCGCAGCGATGATCACTGATCAGCAGCCTGGAACAAAATCTTCAATCGCCACTGACAACATCATTGGCGGCGCACCCGCGGGAGGTAAGAAGTAATGGCAATGTCCGCAGGTGGTGCAAAAGGTCTGACGAACGAGATCAACGTCACCCCGATGATCGACGTGCTTCTCGTTCTCCTGATCATCTTCATGCTCGTGGTTCCGATGTCGCGTAAGGCAA
>DASUXX010000100.1:0-8237 GCA_036377755.1 Gemmatimonadaceae bacterium | reverse complement strand
GCGTTCGCTCTTCGCAGCATACTCCCGGTTGACCTCGGCACGAGTCGCGAGCTTCTGCTCCGGAGTCATCTCCGTATCGTGATCGATATCGTGCACCGCCTGCGAGATATCAGGCAGCACGAAAGCATCATGATCAGACGGCGACATGAATTCGACGCCGCGATCCGTCAGATGGACCGTATGGCCCTTCTCATCGAGCACGTAGAGAAGATCCTCTTCGATCTCGCGATACTGCTGCTTGGACGGAGGAAGCTTGCGGTCAGCGAGATGCTGGAGCTCCATCTTCTGCACCATCTGCTTCACGCCGGTTTCCTGCAAGGCTTTTAACAGGCGCTTGTTCTTTGGCGCGCCAAGCTGCGCCTGATAGAACTTGAGAGCAGCAGTGTCGTTATCCCCTGCTTCGAGTGCGCGCTCTCCATCTCCAACGAGCGTATTCGCGTATTCGCTCTGACGACGAACGAGTCTCGCTACAGCCGCGTTGTGCTGCGCGTACTCCGCATCGGATTCGTTCCCAACGGGGCCCGAAATGATGAGAGGCGTTCGCGCTTCGTCGATAAGCACGGAGTCAACTTCGTCGACGATCGCAAATACATGTCCGCGCTGCACGCGCTGGTCGTTGGAAACAACCATGTTGTCGCGCAGGTAATCGAAGCCGAACTCGTTGTTGGTGCCATACGTGATATCGGCTTCGTATCCAGCGCGGCGATCGAGAGTGCCCGGCTCCGTATCATCGATACATCCGACAGTGAGCCCGAGGTACTTGTAAATGTGCCCCATCCACTCGGAGTCACGGCGTGCGAGATAGGAGTTGACGGTAATGAGGTGCGCGCCTTTTCCAGGCAGGGCGTTGAGATAGAGAGGCAGAGTTGCAACGAGAGTCTTTCCTTCACCCGTCGCCATTTCTGCGATGCGTCCCATGTGCAGCTGAATTCCGCCGACGAGCTGCACATCGTAGTGCACCATGTTCCACGTCATCTCGTGGCCGGTGACTTTGACGGGGGTACCGACCAGCCGGCGTGCCGCTTCGCGAACCGTTGCGAACGCTTCGGGAAGAATCTCGTCGAGCACTTCGGCAGTGACTTCGCGAAGATCGCCCTCGACGCCGCCGCGTCCATCAGCGCCGCCAAGCTCGAGATCGATCTGCTCGCGCTCCGCTGAGTCGGCAGTCGTGCGCTTTTGCTCCTTGAGCTCGGCAACCCTTGCCTCGAGCTCGCCCGTAGCCTCGCGAATGCGCGCGCGGAATTTTTCAGTCTGACCCTTCAGCTCTTCTTCAGAGACTGACTGGAGCCGCTCGTATTCCTGGTTGATTGCGTCGACGATCGGCTGCACGCGCTTGCGCTCACGCTCGTGGCGCGTGCCCAACACTTTCGACAGGACACCCTTAAGCATTTCCCTTTCCTCTCTCCCCCGACATCGCGGTCAGAGGGGAGCGATATAGTTTCGCGGCGGAGATGAAATGCTCCACCGATTCCGCGACAAATCCCTTCACCGGCTGGCCCCTGCTCAACCGGTGTCGAATCTCCGTCGACGAGACGTCGATTCTTCTGGTTGTGACTCTTTCGATGCCCTGCGGCACTTCATCCGTCTCCTCGCCACGCGAAAGCATCGCCAGCTTTGCCAGCTCGCGAATTCTTTCCGGACGCTTCCATTTGTCGAGCGAATTCACGGCATCGACGCCCAGCAGCAGGATCACCTCGGCCCCCGGGTATTGGACGGCCAGGGCCTCCAAAGTGTCAACCGTGTAAGATAACCCGCCACGGTCTATTTCCATCGATGTGACTTCGAAGCGCGGATCCCCGCCGAATGTCAGGCGGGTCATATGGAGGCGATGCTCCGGCTCAGGAGCCGAATGGTCCCGCTGCTTCAGCGGATTGAGCGCTGCCGGCACGATAAGGAGCTTATCGAGCGACAGCGACTCGAATGCGTCGGATGCAATGACCAGATGCCCGATGTGCGGTGGATTGAACGAGCCACCCATGACACCGAGCCGCACTGGTCCTACTGAGACGGTTGCGTGGCCGGCGCCGGCCCGCAGGTAGAGATTACCTCGCGATCAGTCGGATATGCCTTGCGCATTGCGTCGCACGTGTCGCGCATGTCTTCCTTGTAATTGATCGCCTTGTACGCCTGATACAGGCGCAGGTACGCGTCGCGTGTCTTCTCCGCATTGGGATGCAGCCTGATCACGTCCTTGAAGTAGATGATCGCGGAGTCGTAAGCCTTGCGCTTGAGGTAGTGATAGCCTGTCTCGTAATCCTTGATCGCAAACCACTGGTCGAGCTTCTTGAGCTGCTCTTCAGCACGCTCTGACATTGGCGAATCAGGATAGACCGATTGAAGAGTCTGGAATTGAGTGATGGCATCCTGCCCATACTCGGCATCGAGTACCGGCTTGCGCCACATCTTGAAGTATTGAACGCCCGACTCGAACAACCCGTTGTCGGCAAGCGTGTCCTGCGGCAGCAGCTCGTAAATCCTGCTGAACGATTTTGCGGCGAGAAGATGATCGCCGCGCTTGTCCTGTGCGCGAGCGAGATAGTAGTACGCAGTTGCGATCTTGGGATCACGCGGTGACAGCTCAGTAGTGAGCCGCTCGAATGCACGCGTCGCGTTTTCCCATCGTCGGGCGTTGAATTCCTTCAGGCCTGCTTCGAACAGCGCGTCACTGTTGGGGTACGCGCCCGCGTTGAACCCGGGCTTGCACCCTGCAGCAGTGAGAATCGCGACGACGAGAAAACTCCTCAGCTTCATGCGTATTCTCCTACCCTCTCCGGCACGGCATGTTCGACATTCTGGCGGCCGATCGAGTGATAGGTGAATCCAAGGTCTGCCATCTTGGTGGGATCGTACAGATTTCGGCCGTCGATGATGACAGGACGACGCAGCGACGACTTCACACGCGCAAAGTCCGGATGGCGATACTCGTTCCAGTCAGTTACGACAACGAGAGCGTCTGCACCGTTGAGCGCATCGTAGTTGGTCTCTGCATACGTGACGCGATCGCCGAGCTTGTGCTTCGCTTCCTTCATCGACGCAGGATCGTGCGCGCAAACAGCAGCACCTGCATCGAGCAGATCCTCGATGAGAGTGAGCGATGGAGCATCACGCATGTCATCTGTCTGAGGCTTGAATGCGAGTCCCCACACAGCGATCCGCATCCCGGTGAGATCGTCACCGAGTGCATCACGCAGCTTTTCGCCAAGACGCAGCTTCTGGCTGCCGTTCACATCCTCGACAGCGCTGAGAACCTTGAGCTCCATTCCCATTTCAGCCGCAGTCCGAACGAGTGCCTTCACATCCTTCGGGAAGCATGATCCGCCGTAACCGGGGCCCGGAAAGAGGAACGACGGTCCGATGCGGGAATCACTTCCGATTCCGCGACGAACCATATCCACGTTCGCACCGACGACCTCGCAAAGATTCGCAATCTCGTTCATGAAGGAGATTCGCGTTGCAAGCATTCCGTTCGCTGCGTACTTGGTCATCTCCGCTGATGCAATGTCCATGAAGATGACCGGATTACCGGTGCGCACGAAAGGCGCGTAGATCTCCGCCATCATACGGCGCGCAAACTCGCTGTCCACGCCGAGCACCACGCGATCGGGCTTCATGAAATCGTCGACGGCGGCGCCTTCCTTGAGAAACTCGGGATTGCTGCACATGTGGAACGGGAACTTCGCTTCCCTGGTGATTTCAGCAGCCACCTTCCCTGCAGTTCCGACCGGCACAGTCGACTTCGTGACAATCACCATCTCGCGCGCCATGTGACGACCAACCTGCCGCGCTACCGCGAGAACGTGCTGAAGATCCGCCGATCCGTCTTCGTCCGGAGGCGTGCCTACCGCGATGAAGAGAACATCAGCTGAAGCTATTGCGGCCGCGATGTCTGTCGTGAAGCTGAGGCGTCCGTCTTCCTGGTTGCGCTCGACGAGATCCTCGAGACCCGGCTCGTAGATCGGAAGAACATTCCGCTTGAGTCCTTCGATTTTCGATTCGACGACATCAGCGCAAACGACGTCATTTCCCGTCTCGGCCAGGCAAGCGCCTACAACGAGACCAACATATCCGGTTCCAATTACTGAGATATTCATGAATTGCTTTTTTTAGCGAGCGATTGCGAGATCGGCGCCCTTTGCCGGCGCACCGCTCAAGGAGCGACGCACAAGCCCTGCCGTCGCGTTTCGAGTATCGACAACAACACGTGCGAGATCGACTACTCTCTGATAATCGATCGCTGAATGATCCGTAATGATCACCACTGCATCTGCATTTCGGATTTCATCATCAGTCAGCTCGACGCTGTGATGCTCATGACCGTCTTCCCTGAACGATGACACGTGCGGATCATGATACACCACCTGCGCCCTCTGATCCTCCAGCAGCTTGATCACGTCGAGCGCAGGGCTCTCGCGCATGTCGTCGATGTCTTTCTTGTATGCAACTCCGAGAACGAGAATACGGCTTCCGTTCACGGGCTTTCGTTCGGTATTCAGCGCCTGTGCAACGCGCTCGACAACGAGCGTCGGCATCTCACTGTTGATCTCACTTGCAAGATCGATGAAGCGCGTCTTGTAGTTGAGTGTGCGCATCTTCCACGCGAGGTAATGCGGGTCGAGTGGAATGCAGTGCCCGCCGATACCGGGGCCCGGGGTGAACTTCATGAATCCGAACGGCTTCGTCGCCGCCGCGTCGATCACTTCCCACACGTTCACACCGAGCTTGTCGCAGACAATCTGCATCTCGTTCACGAGGCCGATGTTCACTGAGCGGAAAGTATTTTCGAGAAGCTTCACGAGCTCAGCGGTCTCGGTGCTGGAGACCGGAACGATGCGCGAAAGACACGACGCATAAAGCGCAGTCGCGACCTCGGTGCATGCGGCAGTGATTCCGCCGACCACCTTGGGCGTGTTCTTCGTATTCCAGACAGGATTGCCGGGATCGACTCGCTCGGGAGAGAATGCAAGGAAGACATCTTCACCCACAGTAAGTCCCGCCGCCTCGAGCTTGGGTTGCATCAGCTCGCGAGTAGTGCCCGGATACGTAGTGCTTTCGAGAACAATCAGGAGACCTGGATGCGCATTCCGCGCGATCGCATCGGCGGCCGCAATGATATACGTCATGTCCGGATCGCGAGTCTTTGCAAGCGGCGTCGGAACCGCGATCGAGATTGCATCCATTTCACGCAGGCGCGACTCGTCTGCCGTCGCCTCGAAATGCCCCGACTTCACCAGCTCTGCAAGCTCCTCACTCGGCACATCCTGAATATGGGACTCGCCCGACATGAGGTTCTTCACGACGCGATCGCTCACGTCGTAGCCGATCACGTGGAATCCTGCTTTTGCAAACTCGAGCGCTAGCGGCAAGCCCACGTAGCCAAGGCCGACGACGCCAATTGTAGCGCTCCGGTCCGTGAGCTTCGCAAGCAGCCGGTCCTTCATTGTTGTTTCAGCGGTTGCCATAAAATTCTTTTACCGCGCTGATCACTTCATCGAGCTGCGCAGTAGTCAATTCGGGATAGATGGGAAGCGAGATGACTTCTTTTGCAGCCTTCTCGCTTTCGGGAAACGCGCCTTCTGAGTAGCCGAGGTACGAGAAGCATGGCTGAAGATGCAGGGGAAGCGGATAGTAGACGGAGCTTCCGATTCCCTTCTTCTTCAGGTGCTCCTGCAATTGGTCACGCTTGGCGACCCGAAGGGTGTACTGGTTGTAAATGGAGACATTTGCCGCGTCGATTACGGGCGTCTTTACGTCGCTCATTCCAGAAAACGCCGCATTGTAATACTCAGCGTTGCGCCGTCGCGCTGCGCTCCACGATTCGAGATGCGGCAGCTTTGCCAGAAGCACTACGGCCTGGAGCGCGTCGAGGCGGCTGTTGTACCCAACCTCGTCGTGAAAATAAGTCTTGAGCCCGCCATGAACTCTGAGACGGCGAAGACGAGTCGCAAGATTTTCATCCTGCGTGACGATCATCCCGCCGTCGCCGTATCCGCCGAGGTTTTTTGACGGAAAGAAGCTGAACGTTCCAAGCGTTGCTGCTTCACCGGCTCTGACTGTCTTGTCGCCAATCTTTCGAGTCGCGCCGATCGACTGTGCTGCATCCTCTAATATCGGCAGATCAGGCAGCGCGGCACGAATAGCATCAACAGGTGCGAGCTGACCGAAAAGATCCACAGGGATGACAGCGCGAGTGCGCGCGTTAACCGCAGCAGTGGCGGCCTGCGGTGAGATGTTGAAGGTGTCCGGATCGATATCAGCGAACACAGGCCGGGCACCGACGTTATGAATCGCGCCGGCAGTTGCGAAGAACGTGAAAGGAGTCGTCACGATCTCGTCGCCGTGCCTCACATCGAGCGCGCGAAGCGAAAGCAGAATCGCATCTGTTCCATTCGCACAGCCGATTGCAAAGCGTGTATTCGACAGCTCAGCGACCGCCTCCTCGAGGCGTTCGACGGGTGGTCCAAGAATGAACGCCTGGTCGTCCACGATCTGCATCATCGCGCCGACAACGTCGTCGCGGATCGTGGCGTGCTGGGCGCGTAAATCGAGTAGAGGTACAGCCATTGAGAGAGTTAACAGAGAGCGAAAAGAGGCAGCGGAGGAGAGACACGGAGCACAGAGAAATCCGGCTTCTCCACAGCCTCTAAAAATGGCGGGTTCAGGCCTTCAACGGGAGCGGCACGTCCCTTCCAGTCCTCGCAGATTCGTAAATCCCGAGGATCAGCTCGAGGGACTTTCGGCCTGCCCGGCCGTCTGTTTCGGGCTGGGCATTACCCCGGAGGACGGCGAGCACGTTCCGGTAATAGCCCTCGTGGCCGTACCCGTAGACGTTCGGCGGGTTCGAGTCCATTGCCCGAATGCGATCGTCATCAGGAGCCGGCGCGGCAAATTCCCAGTGCTCGATCTTGTTCACGGCGGTTCCTCCGACCTTGGCAGTGCCCTTCTCTCCAAGGAGGGTGATGGAGCCTTCCATATTCTTCGGATACGTCAGCATCGTGACTTCGATCACGCCGAGTGCGCCTGAGCGGAACCTCAGAACCGCAACGCCGGTGTCTTCTGTCTCGATTTTTCGCGCGAGGGTCGCGGTCTTTGCCATCACACTTTCGACAGGTCCCATCAGCCACTGGATCAGATCGACGTAGTGTGAAGCCTGATTCATGAATGCGCCGCCGTCGAACTCCCACGTGCCGCGCCACGGCGCCTGCTCGTAATACTCCTGTGGCCTCGCCCAGAAAACGGTGCAGCTCGCCATGTACAATCTTCCAAACCTGCCCTGATCGACGGCATGCTTGAGCACCTTCACGGGCTCGTTCAGGCGATTCTGCTTTACGACAAAGAGATGAACCTTTGCCGCGTCGCATGCATGCACGAGCTCATCCGCTTCCTTTAGAGAGATCGCCATCGGCTTCTCCGTCACGACGTGGCGTCCGCTTATGGCAGCGATCACGCCCTGCGAAGGATGCAACCCCGACGGCGTGCAGATGCTCACGACATCACTCGGGACATCGTTCAGCATCTTTTCGTAATCAGTGAACCACGGAATGCCGAGTGGTTCCGCTACACCTTTCGCACGCTCAGCGTCGCCATCACAGCATGCAACGATTGAAAGTCCGTCGATTCGGGAAATTGCTTCGATGTGATTGCGCGATATGCGACCACAGCCAACGAGTGAAATGCGAAAATTCTTATCGCTCAACCGACTCTCACCAGCTCATCGCCGCGAAGCTCATACCGCTCGCTGCATGCTTCGCACGAAATCTCTCGCGTCTCCGTGCCCTCTGCCCCGCCGAAGGCGCTCTGTTCCCTCGCGGCACGCAACCGCGTGCCGCAAACACAGATCCACCCGATCCGCTTCCCCGGGACTCCCACTATAAGAGCGTAGGGCTTCACGTCGTCTGTTACTACTGCGCCCGCGCCGACGAAAGAGTATTCGCCGAGAGTCACACCGCACACGATCGTAGCATTTGCGCCAATCGATGCACCGCGCTTCACTCGTGTGCGCTTGTACTCATCCTTGCGCGGAACGTGGCTGCGGGGATTGATGACGTTAGTGAAGACCATTGACGGACCGCAGAACACATCGTCCTCGAGCTCGACTGCGTCGTAAACCGAGACGTTGTTCTGAATCTTCACATTGTTTCCGATCTTCACGTCGTTCATCACGACGACATTCTGCCCGAGCGAGCATCGCTCACCAATCACCGCGCCTTTATTGACGTGACAGAAGTGCCAGATCTTCG
>DASUXX010000099.1:0-10794 GCA_036377755.1 Gemmatimonadaceae bacterium | reverse complement strand
ATCGCAACGCTTCCGTTGCTGTTCATCATTCTCCATCTACTGAAACAGGGAGCTGTATATCTCCGCCCGTCGTTCTTCACCGAAATGCCGAAGCCGGTTGGGGAGTCGGGCGGTGGAATGGCAAACGCAATTGTCGGAACGCTGATACTGATTGGAACGGCATCCATTGTGGGACTCCCCATAGGCGTGGGTGCAGGACTTTATCTCGCCGATCGCCGCGGAAGTCCCCTCGCGGCAATCGTGCGATTTCTATCCGACGTGCTCAACGGGCTTCCATCGATTGTGCTTGGCATCTTCGCCTGGGAATTTCTCGTCCGTCCCTTTGGCGGATTCTCGGCGCTTGCAGGTGGCATGGCGCTCGGTGCGATGATGATACCGCTCGTCACACGCACCACAGAAGAAATGATTCGTCTCGTGCCTGTCTCGCTTCGAGAGGCCGCGCTGGCGCTTGGCTATACGCGGTGGCGAACATCGGTGTCGATCGTTCTCCGTACTGCCCTGCCGGGAATCGTTACCGGAGCACTCGTCGCTGTCGCAAGAATCGCAGGTGAAACAGCGCCGCTTCTTTTTACCGCGCTCGGCAATCAGTTCTGGTCAACGTCATTGCATGAACCAATCGCCGCGCTCCCGCTGCAGATCTTCAGCTACGCAATCAGTCCGTATGAGAATGCGCACGCGCAGGCGTGGGCAGGCGCACTCGTGCTCATAGTTATCGTTCTGATAATCAGTCTCGCGGCGCGATATGTCACTCGAGGAAGGCATGCAGGCGAAGGCGACTGAGACAATCCTCGCTGCGAAGCGTTTGAACGCGTGGTTCGGCCCGAGTCGCGTCGTTCGCAACGTAACGATCGATTTTTCCGACCGCTCCGTCACAGCCATCATCGGTCCATCGGGCTGCGGGAAATCCACAATGCTGCGATGCTTGAATCGCATGCACGAAACCGTGCCCGGCGCGATTGTGGAAGGTGACGTGATGCTGAGCGATACGAACATTTACAAGGGCGGGCTGAACGCCATTGCCGTGCGTCGTCACGTCGGAATGGTTTTTCAGCGACCGACCCCGTTTCCGACGATGTCGATTCGCGATAACGTCGCTGCCGGACTCAGGATTCGAATCGGTCACTCACCATCGCGGAAAGAAACCGACGAGATCGTCGAATCTGCGCTGGAGCGCGCTGGACTGTGGGACGAAGTGAAGGACCGACTGAAAGACAACGCCACTGGATTGTCGGGCGGACAGCAGCAGCGCCTTTGTATCGCTCGCGCCCTCGCGACGCGCCCCCGCGTGATTCTTCTCGATGAGCCGACTGCCTCACTCGATCCGCTGAGTACTCAGACGATCGAAGAGCTCGTGTACCATCTCAAACAGAGCATCGCGGTCGTCATCGTAACGCACAACATGCAGCAGGCAGCGCGAGTATCCGATAGAACAGCCTTCATGCTTGCCGGCGAGCTTGTTGAGGTCGAGCAGACACGGAAGCTGTTCACCGCACCTGAAGATTCACGCACCGAAGCATACGTCACGGGAAGGTTTGGATGACCGAAGCAGTCAAAGCCTCACGGTATTCCTTCTGGTATGGGGAGAAAAAAGCGCTCAACGAGATCGATCTTGTTATTCCCGGCAAGTCGATCACGGCACTGATCGGACCATCCGGATGCGGGAAATCGACATTCCTGCGGTCGATCAATCGAATGAACGAAACGATCCCCGGTACTCGCTGCGACGGCGGGATCACGCTGCATGGCGATGACATCCACGATCGTGGAATGGATGTCGTGCAGCTGCGAACAAGAGTCGGAATGGTTTTCCAGCGCTCGAATCCTTTTCCGAAATCGATCTATCAGAACGTCGCATATGGTCCACGGATCAATCGCGGACTTCCGCGGCGAGAGATGGACGAGCTCGTGGAAAGCTCGCTCAAGCGCGCGGCACTCTGGGACGAAGTGAAAAACCGGCTGCATTCAAATGCCCTGGGATTATCAGGCGGGCAGCAGCAGCGCCTCTGCATTGCGCGTGCGCTTGCGAATGATCCTGAGATTCTCCTTCTCGATGAGCCAGCCAGCGCACTAGACCCGATCGCAACGCAGCGTATTGAGGAGCTTTTGTTCGAGCTCAAAGGCCAGCTCACTGTAGTGATCGTCACGCACAACCTTCAACAGGCCGCGCGCACCTCCGATATGACGGCCTTCTTCTACCTTGGAAATCTCGTCGAGATGGATCGCACAAATGTCGTCTTCACCAGTCCGCGGGAAGAACGCACAGAAGCCTACGTCACCGGGAGGTTCGGATGAGCCCCGCTGAGTCGAGCGCACGATCACGGCATTTTCACGAGCAGCTCGATGGGCTCAAGGGGATGCTGCACGATATGGCCGGCCACGCTGAGCAGCTGGTCGATCAGGCGATTACCGCGCTCATCGATCGCGATCGCGCGCTTGCAGAATCCGTGATTGCCGCCGATAAGGTGATCAACTCATACGAGATCGAAATCGAGCAGCTCGCGATATCCCTCCTCGCTTTGCAGCAGCCGATGGCACGTGATCTCAGGTCAATTGTCGGAACCATCAAAGTGGCGAGTGACCTCGAGAGAGTTGGGGATCACGCGGTGAACATCGCGGAGTCTGCGCTGCGTCTTGTCGATGATGACGGTCCGATTACGCCGAGTCCCGAGCTCGAGGATATGGCGCGGCGCGCACGCACCATGCTCGCAGACGCGCTCGACGCGTTCACAAACGCTGATGGCTCGCAAGGCAGGGACGTCTGCAAGGCTGACGATGCCGTGGATGCGTTGCATAATTCGGTGTTCCGGATTCTCCTTACTCACATGATGGAGGATGCGCGCACGATTACGCGCTCCCTCGAGCTGCTCCTTGTGAGCAGGAACCTCGAGCGCGTAGCGGATCTGGCGACTAATATCGGAGAGGATGCCGTTTATCTTGCAGAAGGAAAACAAATCAAGCACCACTTCGAAGACTGAAGCTGAGGGCGATGTTCGCATCGCCGCGATCGATATAGGGAGCAACTCCATCCGGCAGATCATTGCGGATGTCTCGCCCTCCGGTTCGATAAGAGTGGTCGACGAAATGAAAGCTGCGCCGCGGCTCGGAGCCGGGCTTCACGGAACCGGTGAGCTCAGTCGTGAAGCAGGCGAGGCAGCAATTCAGGCAATTGAGAGAATGGAGGCGCTCGCCAATCGACTCGGCGCGCGACGCACGCGGGTAGTGGCGACAAGCGCTGTGCGCGACGCGTCCAACTCGACGGAGTGGCTCGCGCGCGTCAAGCTCGAGACCGGTCTCGACGTCGTCGTACTCGACGGCGAGGAAGAAGCGAGACTGGGCTTTCGCAGCGCTCAGGCTCACTTCGATCTCGGGGTGGGACGCGCTGCAGTCATCGACATCGGCGGTGGATCGCTCGAGATCGCGCTCAGCGCCGACGGACTCGTCGAGCGACTGATCTCCCTGCCCTTTGGGGCAATCCGCCTCACCGACAAGTATTTCCCGGACGGCATCACCGCGAAGAAAATGCGGAAGCTGCGCCGCAAGGTGAGAAAAGGATTGAAGGATGAATTCTCCGCGCGCGACTGGCGCGGAGCGCAGGTCATCGGCTCCGGAGGCACGTTCACGAACCTCGCGGGGATGGTGCTCACACGTCAGGGTGTTCGCACAGCGCGGACTGTCCACGGAACGATCGTGCAGCGCGGCGAGCTGGAGCACATCATCGATTATCTCGCGGCGCTTTCGCCATCGGAGCGCGCAGGAGTTCCAGGACTCAACGCGGCCAGATCGGACATCATAGTCGCGGGCCTCGCAGTAATCGCCGAAGTAGTCGCGCGGCTCGAGGCAAAAACTTTCGCAGTGTCGAGTTACGGCATTCGAGAAGGTATTCTTCTCGACCTCGCTCGCGTGAAACCTCGCTCCGCAGACAGAGGTGAGGCTCGCGAAAGATCCGTGCGCGATCTCGCGGAGCGATCACACTATGAAGTGCCGCACGCGCGCCAGGTGCAGAAGCTCGCGTTGAGACTCTTCGACTCGATTGGGGCAAGGATCGGGTGCGCGCCGGAAGATCGTCAGACTGTCGCCGATGCAGCGTTGCTGCACGACATCGGATACACGATCAACTACGACAAGCACCACAAGCATTCATATCATCTGATATCGCACGCCGACCTGCTCGGCATGACTCCAACAGAACAGATCGTGATCGCGAATGTCGCGCGTTACCATCGCGGTGCCGAACCGCAGAAGTCCCACTCGAACTTCGGGCCGCTGGCTCCGGGTGAGAAGGTGCGTGTAAGAAGGCTCGCAGCGATACTGAGAGTCGCTGACGGTCTGGATCGCGGTCACACCGCCGCCGTCTCCGATGTGCGCGTGCGCTGGCTCGATCGTGCGCTGCGAATCATTCCCGTCCCGCGTGAAGGCGCGTCGATTCGGCTCGAGCTCTGGGGTGCGACAAAAAAAGCGGCACTCCTCGCCGAGGTGGCGGGAGTGCCTGTCGAGATCGTGACTCCTGGCGGAGGAGCTTTTACCGCGGAAGGAGACGGGACGCGCCCTGACTGACGCGACCCCAGCTGTTCTGAAGGAATATCTGCTGCGCTGACCTCTCGGGCTCACCGTCCGGCTCGCGCTGCACATATGATCCGTCTGACTGAAGATCCCACGCCTGCCTGTTGTCACTGAGAAGCGTGTCGAGCAGTGATCTCAGGCGAGCGTGCATGTCAGGATCTTCAACCGGCGCAACCGCTTCGACACGACGATCGAAGTTGCGCGGCATCCAGTCCGCCGAGCCGAAATAGAACTCCTCTTCGCCGGCGTTGCGGAAGTAATAGACCCGCGAGTGCTCGAGAAACCGGCCAACGATGCTTATGACGCGAATGTGATCGCTCACACCTTCGACGCCGGGACGCAGGCAGCAGATGCCGCGGACAATGAGATCGATCTGCACCCCGGCGCGCGAAGCATCGTAGAGTGCTTCGATTATGTCCGGATCGACGATCGCATTCATCTTTGCGATGATGCGGCCACCTCGCCCTTCCCTCGCATGCTTCGCCTCGCGCTCGATCATCTCGATGAAGCGGCTGCGCATGTTCGCGGGCGCCATGATCAGCTTTCGATACAGTCGCTGCCGCGAAAACCCGGTGAGTGCATTGAAAAGGTCGCTGAGATCGGCGCCGAGTGACGGGCTGGCAGTGAACAAGCCGATATCGGTGTAAATACGCGCAGTTTTCGAGTTGTAGTTGCCTGTGCCGATGTGTGCGTAGCGACGAATTCCATCGCCTTCCTTTCGCACCACGAGCGCTGTCTTTGTATGCGTCTTGAGGCCTGCAAGACCATATGCGACATGCACTCCGAAGTTTTCGAGCGTGCGCGCAAAGGTGATGTTGTTGGCTTCGTCGAATCTCGCCTGCAGCTCGATGAGAACTACGACCTGCTTGCCGCGCTCCGCAGCTTCAGTGAGCGCGCGCACAATCTCCGTATCACCCGATGTGCGATAGAGCGTCATCTTGATCGCGAGAACGTTCTCGTCGATAGCAGCTGCCGCGATGAAATCCTCGACAGAGGCAGAGAAGGAATCATAGGGGTGATGCACCATGATGTCCTTCTGCCGGATCACATCGAAGATCGAGCGCGATGGCTCTCGCAGCTCTTTCGGCACGAATGGATTGAACGGTGGATCATGCAGGTCGGGACAGTCGAGTGATGCAAGCGCCATCAAGTCGCCCTGCCCAAGCAGCGGGCCTGTTTCAACGAGCTCGATGTCAGGCAGAGTTGGAAGATCTTCGGTCTGATCCTCCTTAAGCTCCTCGAGCAGCAGCTGCTTCAGCTCTTCAGGAGTTCCGGATTCGATCTCGACTCGAACGACTTCTGCAAATCTTCTCCTGAAAACCTGCTCCTCGATGAGAGCCATGAGATCTTCCGGCTCTTCGGAGTGTGTAAGCTCGAGATCGGAGTAGCGCGTAACGCGAAATACGTTCGACCCGACAATGTCCATTCCCGGAAACAACGCGGAGAGATTCGCCGCGATCACTTTCTCGAGCGGCACGAAGTGATGCTTCACTCCTGTAGGAACCCATCGCGGCAGGCTTCTGGGAACTTTTACTCGCGCGAACTCTTCGGCGCCCGACTCGGGATCGCGCAGCTGGACCGCGAGCGACAATGAGAGATTCGAGATATACGGAAATGGGTGACTCGGATCGACAGCGAGCGGAGTAAGAACGGGAAAGACCTGCGACTCGAAGAAGTCGTCGATGGTTTTCCATTCTTCACCCGAAAGACTGTCGACCTCCACGAGCATCACTTCATGCTCGCGCAGCGCAGGCAGGAGATCGTCGTGCAGCAGCGCTCTCGCCTGCGCCGTGAGCTCAGTCACTCGTGCGTGAATCGCAGCAAGCTGATCGTGCGGAGACATTCCGTCCGGCGCCGGCGCCTGCATTCCCGCAGCAACCTGTCGCCTCAGGCCTGCGACGCGCACCATGTAGAACTCATCGAGATTCGTGCTGAAAATCGCGAGAAATTTCAGGCGCTCGAGCAGAGGATTACGGGCGTCGAATGCCTCGTTGAGCACCCGCGCGTTGAACTCGAGCCAGCTTAGCTCGCGGTTGATGTAGAGCGATGAATCCAGCGCCACTCCCTACCTCTGTATGAACTGATGGAGCACGAGGTAGGCCACGGCTGCCATGGTCGCTGCAGCCGGAATCGTTACGAGCCACGCCCAGACAATCCGCCTCGCGATTCCCCATCTCACCGCTGAGAGGCGATTTGTTGCACCGACGCCGACAATCGATCCGGTGATCGTATGCGTGGTGCTGACCGGAATTCCGAAATGACTTGCGATCGTGATCGCGAGCGCACCACCGGTTTCCGCGCAAAATCCATTCACGGGACGCAGCTTGGTGATCCGCGATCCCATCGTGTGAACGATTCTCCACCCACCGAACAGCGTGCCGAGCGAGATCGCAGTGTATGCACCAATCTCGACCCATAGCGGAACACCATCAGTCGTGATGTACAGGTGATGCGCCCAGCCCGTCTGCGCAGCCATCAACGGCTTCACCGCAACGAGAAGACCGACGATGATACCCATTGTCTTCTGCGCATCGTTGCCGCCATGCGCCAGCGATAGAAGCGCGGAGCTCGCAAGCTGTGCTACGCGGAAAAACCGATCGACTCGGGCGGGCGCCATCTTCTGGAAAATCCAGTACACGATGATCATGAGAATGAAGCCCGCAATCGCGCCGACGAGTGGAGACACCACGATGAACGAAAGAGTCTGGTTCCACTTGGTTCCCCACGTAATTGCATCCCATCCGCCTCTTGCAACCGCAGCCCCGGCGTAGCCGCCGATGAGCGCGTGCGAAGAGCTCGATGGAATTCCGTAGAACCAGGTGATGAGATTCCAGATGATCGCGCCGATCAATCCGCCCAGCACCACTTCCGGTGTGACAATGCTGCCGTCGATCAATCCAGTCGAGATCGCCTTGGCAACCGCGGTTCCGACCGTAAACGCAGCGAGGAAGTTGAAAGTCGCCGCCCACACAACGGCTGCGAGCGGATTCAGGACACGAGTGCCGACAATTGTCGCAATCGAGTTTGCTGAATCGTGGAAGCCGTTGATGAAGTCGAATATGAACGCGATCAGGACGATCGCGGCAATGTAGTAGACCACTTGCTATGAGTTCTTGAGAGCGATGCTCTGGAGCGTATTACCTACGTCCTCGCACTGGTCTATCGCATCCTCGAGCTTGTCGTAAAGCTCCTTCCATTTCATCACTTCGATCGGGTCTGTCGATGCGCTGAACAGCTTCTCGACAGCCTCGTGATAAAGCGCGTCACCTTCTTCCTCGAGCATTTTGAGCTGCCGGTTGGCGGCAGTCACGACTTTCGGATCTTTCATCTTGCGAACCGTATCCTCGATGCATCGTGTAGCACGCATCAAAACATCGGAAAGAACGACGCCGTGCTGCCGAGGCTCGTTGATGTGAAAGATCGAGACTCGGCGCGCCGTTCCGTCGATTAGATCGACGACTTCGTCGAGATGCCCTGCGAGCGCGTGAATGTCCTCACGATCGAACGGCGTGACGAACGTCCGGTTGATCCGGTCGATCGTGTCGTGAGTGAGGTTATCCGCTTCGTGCTCGAGCGTCTTTATCTGGGCGACGTTCTGGTCGAGCTTCTTCGGATCCTTGAAGAGCTCGTGCAGGAGTGCCGCCGAGCCGGACATCTTGCTCGCTACCTGCGCAAAAAGGTTGTAGAACTGGTCATCGCGTGGGATCAGCTTCAAGATGAACTCCGGTCTGTGTCTGGCCAGTCAGGCCGATTTTCGCTCGCGGTGGAATTTACCCCTCCCCCGCTGCGTGCAGGAAGTCATTGACGCTTTGGTTATGCAACCCATAACATATGTGCCCATGCAGCAATCTCTTCCAGTTACCGACCGGATCCTCATCGTGGATGACGAGCCGGACATACTTGCGCTCGCGTCCTACCACATGTCGGCCGCGGGTTACCAGCCAATCACTGCCCTTTCCGGCACCGAAGCCATCGAAAAGGCAAAGCCCGGTGGGATCGCGCTCATTATTCTCGACCTGATGCTGCCCGACATGTCCGGGTTCGACGTAATGACTGCACTGCGCTCCGAGCCAAGCTGCTCGAACTCGGCGTTCCTGATGCTGACAGCATTGCGGGAAGACTCCGACCGCATCAAGGGTCTTTCCCTTGGCGCAGACGACTACCTCACAAAGCCGTTCAATCCGGATGAGCTGGTACTGCGTGTCGCGGCAATTCTGCGTCGTGCGCGCGCTCCGCGCATTCCGACTGAAGCGGATACGATTGGGCCAATCGTTGTTGACAGGCCGGGTCACCGGGTAAGCGTTCGAGGGATGGATGTTGGCTTGACCCCGACAGAATACCGGCTTCTCCTTCTTATGGTAGACAGCCGCGGCCTGGCGCAGCGTCGTGAGCACCTGCTTCAGGCCGTCTGGGGTGCGGAACCCGACATGCAGACACGCACGGTAGACGTGCACATCCAGCGTCTTCGCACCAAGCTTGGCGCAGCAGGCCGCATGATCGAGACTGTGCGCGGCTATGGCTACCGCCTCTCACCGGAGAACGCTCCAACAGCATGAGGCTCGTTCACCGGCTCCTGATCTTTTCGCTGGCGCTGGTGACTATCATGACCGGCTTCGTGGTGGCGATCGTGGATATGCGGCTCAAGGACCGCATAATCGCCGAGCGCGCTGCGGAGCTGAGCCGTGAAGCTGCGCTCGTTGCGGGACATTGGGAGGCGGGCGAGTCACCACGACTTGCTGCGGAGCGCGCGAGCCGCGCGCTTAACGGCAGAGTGTCGCTCGTCGACAGGAATGGTGTGATCGTCGCAGACGCAGCAACGGGCGCTCGCACGGTCAAGCCCGTTGGGTCTCATGCGGACCGCCCGGAAATTCTCGACGCTCTGAAAGGCTCGATCGGTATCGCGGTCGATGAGGTCGACAAGGATGGCAGCTCCGATCTCGTCGTCGCGGTGCCCGTGAAGAATGGAATCATTCGCATCGGTGTCGAAATGGCCTCGCTCGATCGAATCTTCGATCAGGCCAGGCAGGACGTCGTAACGGCCGGATTCATCGCGGTTTTGTGGGCCGCACTCTTTGCAGCTGTCTTTGCGCGCTACGTGTCGAAGCCTGTCATTCAGCTGCGCGACATGGCGCGCGCGCTCGCTCGCCGCGAATTCGAAGGTCATCCGGATATCGATGCGCCGGGTGAGATTGGAGACCTCGCCGAGTCACTTCATCAGCTTTCCGCACGCCTGCAGGCACTCGAAGGATTGCGCCGCGAGTTCATCGTCAACGTTTCTCATGAGCTCTCGTCGCCGCTTACGATTGCGAGCGGGTTCGCAGCAACTCTTGCACGCCACGACCCTCCCGCCGAATCCAGAAAGCAGTTTGCGCGTGCAATATTGTCCAACACGCACAGAATGCAGCGCGTGGTGGAGAACATGCTCGATCTCTCACGCATCGAATCGGGAAGCTGGATTCCGCGTCTCGAGCGAGTCGATCTCCGCGAGATGATCGCCGATATCTTCGACGCAATCGGGCCTGCGGCCGAGCAGAAGAACATCAAGCTGCGCAGCGAGGTGGATCCAAAGCACGCGGTGATTCAGGCTGATCCAACGTGGGTGCGTCAGATCATCGGCAATCTTTCGGAAAATGCGCTGCGTCACACAGTGCGCGGTGAAATCGTCGCGAGTGTGAAGGGCGACGGAGAAGGAACCTGGCTCCGTGTTCGCGACACGGGAGAAGGAATTACGCCGTATCACCTTCCGCGAATCTTCGAGCGGCTGTACCGGGCAGATATGGGACGTGCACGTCCTGCGGGTGGCAGCGGACTTGGTCTCGCGATCGTGAAGCACATGGCCGAAGCGCATGGCGGATCAGTAGGTGCTGAGAGCACCGTCGGTGTCGGCACGACAATCAGTGTGTTCTTCCCTTCAGTCGTGCCGAGTCACATGGTGCTGACCCCGCGCGGAACGCCGCGTGTTCAACTAGATCGCGCAGTCACGCCCGCCTGATCAGGCAATTACCGATCGCCTCGCAACAAGGCGCGGATTCTCGAAAATTTTCACGAGCAGCAATCCGGCGACGAATCCACCAACGTGCGCCCAGAATGCCACTCCGCTGGATACTTCCGGCCGCATTGGATTCAGCTCCGGCAGTCCGCTCAGCACCTGCGATGCGAACCACCATATAAGGACAATCCACGCCCTGATGCTGAAGATGAAAAAGGGTGGAAAGAACATGCGCACGCGTATCG
>DASUXX010000098.1:0-2655 GCA_036377755.1 Gemmatimonadaceae bacterium | reverse complement strand
TTGTGCGCTCGCTTCGCTCGCTCTTATTTAGTTCGCTTGCAGCATAACGACAGGCGTTAGGTGGCTACCGACATCATGGCGTACGCAGTTAGAACCGCGGCGGCTCTTATTTCTCTGACCATGTTGATCGGGTGCCACCGTCGCACTTACTATACGCCTCCTCCGATCGATGGCTTGCACTTTGATGCACGTGCTAGTGTTGTAGCTGACACCCTAGTGATTACCGGACGTGCCGCTAATACGTCGCACAGGTATGTTGCCATAGAATTCGATCGCTGTGGCGGGCTTAGTGATTTGAGCGTCCAACTTATGCAGGGTGTACGACGCTGGGATTCGCGGATTTGGGAAACTGAGCAGCTCAAGGCAGCCGCCGACTCTTTGGGTCAAATAACTCAAGTATGTGCCGGCTCTGTGATCGAAACCCAAATGAAGCCTGGCTCGGTGATGCCATATATGCTGCGAATTCCGTCTGCACGAATACTCGGTGATTCGCTGGGCGGAGGTCACTACCGCGTTATTGCGAATCTTATCATCAATGGTCGCATCATTAAGGGGCTTAATGCGGGGGAAGTCGAGCTCCCGCCACCTAACACACGCTGATGCTGACAAGCGATCTATTGTGCGCTCGCTTCGCTCGCTCTTATTGTATTCGCTTGCAGCATAGCATTAGGCGTTAGACGGCTACCACGCACTCATGAAGAGAAAGACTGCCGCTGAGTTCCTCTCGGAGCTCGAGAGCGACTCTGATTGGACGAACCAACGCGCGATACGTGAACGCTCCGTTAACGAGCGTGCGGCGACACATGCTGCCGACGAGCGCGAACTGGTCGCCGAGATTCGCGATGCCGGGTACGACATTGACTCTGTCTACGATCTCGTGAACAATGAGCCGCATCCGGTGCTCGCTCGCCGTTTCATAGGTCCGTACCCGGCGGCTTATTCATCTCTCATTCGGCATCTTTCAATCCCGCACCTGCCGGCCATTCGCGAAGGAATCGTCAGGGCGCTGACCGTAAAGGACGGAGGTTCCGAAGTCGAAGCCGCGTTGCTTGCCGCATTCGCAGGAGAAACGGATCCGCACCTGCGGTTTGTGCTCGCGAATGCGCTTCGGACTGCGATGCCGTATCAGCGACGGAAGAAGTATCCCGAGATTGGCGCTGCATTGAAAGAAACGAAGCGAGACAGCTCGGCACCGCCGTCTAACACTCGCTGATACCGACAAGCGATTTAATGATGCTCGCTTCGCTCGCAATTATTACATTCGCTTGCGGTATAGCTTAAGGCGTTAGGCAGCTTCACACACTAGCTTCGCCTTACGAATGGTAGATTGGAACATCGTCGCGGCGACGAGTGCTGCTGTCTCGGCAGCATTCGCCGGATTGCAAATCTATAAGAGCAGAATTGAAACGCGCGAACGAACAACTTTCGAGCACTTACGCGAGATTGCCTTCCTCGTCCAGTCAATTCGGCATACTCCTCCTAGCGAGCTGTGTGACAAGGTGCAAGGCGCCTATAGTGGCACTCACGCTTGGGATGATGACTGCCGTTCCTACTTGGCCCTGCTCGACGGGCTTGAATTGCTCGCAATGGCACGGCGTTTACGAATCGTAGATCATGAACTCGTCGATGAATTCCTATCGCCCGTAGTTCGGCGCGAACTAGTCACTCTTTCGGCTATCACCACTTTCCGGAAGGTATGGGGCGATGATACGATTTATCAGGACTTGGGAACACTTCTATTGAAGTTCGAGCAAGAGAAACGCGAGGCCAAGAAACGATGACAGACAACAAGCCTCCAGTCCCTGCGCCGCGCCCCGCGCCCACACCGACTGGTACTGGTGACAGTAAGAGAGGTGGGATTCCACTCGGACCGCCGCGTCCAGCGCCACCCTCGCCGACAAAAAAGACCTGATCGCAACGCTGCCTAGCGGCCGGTCGGGATGGCCAACGCACATCCCATCATACGACTCCCGGCCCGCCCACACCCATAGGCTGGTGATTCAGCTGTAGACTCGGCTTCCTCATACCCATCGAGTTCGTTTGCAGAAACTCGATGGTCTTGAGAAGCCTCTTTTGACATTAGACTCGCGGCCGTCGCATAGCTGCAATTTGCCGAATACACATGCATAACATTTCTCGTTTTCTCCTCGTTTTGGTTGTCACGATTGCTTCAGAAGGCCGAGCTCAAGCGTCGTCTCCGCGGACGCACCCCCAGTCGCTCGTAGGTACCCAATGGATGCATTCCGAAGGACAGGTCTCCGTCATAATGGCGCTCTATTCGGACGGGACGACTCGAGTTTCAATTATTACATTCGAAACTGACATCGAAGGCGCTCAACACATGGATAGTGTTTCGCGTGTTATCGGCGGTGAGTGGTGGGTAGAAGATGGAAACACGCTGTGTCACGTACTTGTGTCCAAGAGCGGCATCGAGATCAGGCGGAATTGCGCGAAGGCCCTAAAACGGTCCGACGTTCTGACTTGGGGAGAAGAAACGTGGAATCGGTTCGACAGCCCTGGGTTCGCTGAGCGCATGAAGAGACATCGGATCCCGACCAAGCCGTCTCAGCGCAAACAGTAGTGCGAAATCGTTCTCGGCCGCTGCCTAACACTCGCTGATACCGACAAGCGATTTAATGATGCTCGCTTCGCTCG
>DASUXX010000097.1:0-16069 GCA_036377755.1 Gemmatimonadaceae bacterium | reverse complement strand
TCCCTCATCCCTCGAGTGTCTTCGTCCCTCAATTAGTCGTAGTTCGTATGTGCGGAAATGTGTCCTGAGGCCTTATAGTCAACGGGTCCTTAACCCTCATAGAGTCCTCCGACTCCTTAATCCTCATAGAGTCGTCCGACTCCTTAATCCTCAAAGTCTTCGGATCCGTAGTCGAATGGGGCGCGACGAACTTGAGAGGGAAAGCTTGCTGCTCTAACTTTGAACGCTCGCGCGTTTTGTAATTTCCTTCCGCATTGATGAATGCCGCTGTACGAGTTTCGCTGCCCCAGCGGGCATAACTTCGAAAAATTCTACCGGTCAATCAGCTCGGCTCCTTCGGAAGAAAAATGTCCGGAGTGCGGGCAATTGGCGGGACGCCTGATTTCGCCTGCCGGTCTCATCTTCAAGGGATCGGGCTTCTACATCACCGACTACGGCAAGGATGGGAAGAAACAGCAGCAGGCTCCTGGTACTGCTGCCCCCAAGGCCGAATCAGGCAGTGACGCAAAGCCAGCCGAATCGAAGCCCGCGGCAGACGCAAAGCCTGCACCGGAGTCAAAGCCGTCCGCACCCGCCAGGAAATCGGAATGAGCTCAGCTGATCGCATCCGCAGTGAGCTCATTGCTGCTGCCCGGGACCTCGGCGCGGACAACAATGTCGATCCGATGATCGAGCGCCCGCGCGATCCTTCACTCGGCGACTGGGCAACGAACCTCGCCATGACTCTGGCCCGTCCGCTGAAAAAGCGTCCTCAGGAAATCGCGGGCCTCCTGCGCGATCGCATGCGCTTGTCAGAAGCAGGCGTAGAGCGCGTCGAGATCGCGGGGCCCGGCTTCATGAATTTCTTTCTCGATCCTGCACGCATCGCCGAAGGAGTCCGCGACATCGTTGCAGCCGATGAGAATTTCGGAAAGAGCAATGCGGGCAACGGCGAAAGCGTCAACGTCGAATTCGTCTCCGCGAATCCAACGGGCCCTCTTCACGTTGGACACGGACGCCAGGCGGCGCTCGGCGATGCGATCTCCACCCTCCTCGAATGGACGGGATGGAATGTCACACGCGAGTTCTACTACAATGACGCCGGCGTACAGATCGAGAATCTCGCCGCAAGCGTTCGCGCATGGCTCAAGTCATTCAACGGTGAAGAGCTCGTAATTCCCGAAGGGGGATATCACGGTGAATACATTCGCGAAATCGCCGACCAATATGTTGCCGAGCACGGCGGATCATCGACGGACCAGGGTGACGTAAAAGACTTCGCTGTTGCAGCACTCCGCGCCGAACAGGATCTCGACCTCCAGGCATTCGGCGTAAAATTCGACAAATACTTTCTCGAATCGTCGCTCTATACCGACGGCAAAGTCGAGCAAACTGTCGAATCCCTGAAGGCCGCCGGCAAGACCTACGAATCCGAAGGCGCAATGTGGCTGCGCACCAGCGAATTCGGCGATGACAAGGACCGCGTAATGCGCAAGCGCGACGGCACTTATACCTACTTCCTTCCCGACGTCGCCTATCACGTCACTAAATGGCAGCGCGGATTTCACCGCGCGATCGACGTGCAGGGCGCCGATCACCACAGCACAACTACTCGAGTGCGCGCAGGACTTCAGGCGCTCGACATGGGAATCGAGCGCGATTATCCCGAGTACGTCCTCCATCAAATGGTGACGGTCATGCGTGCCGGAGAAGAAGTAAAAATCTCCAAGCGCGCAGGGAGCTACGTCACTGTGCGCGACTTGATCAACGAAGTCGGCCGCGATGCAGTGCGATTCTTCTTTTTGATGCGAAAGAGCGACTCACAGCTCGTATTCGACATCGACGTCGCACTGAAGCAATCAGAAGAGAATCCGGTTTATTACGTGCAGATGGCACACGCACGCATGTGCGGAATCTTTCGCGTAGGCGAGATCGATCGCGAATCGTTCACAGTACAGGGCGTAGATCTGACCGTCCTGCGCGAACCGGAAGAGCTCGAGTTGATCAAAGCGCTCGTGGATTTCCCGCAGGTGGTCGCAGGCGCAGCCGCAGCACTCGAGCCGCACCGCATCGCAACTTACCTCACCGAGACAGCACGACTCGCACACCTCTGGTACCACAAGCACCATGTGCTCGGCGAGCCCGAAGATATCATGAAGGCCCGCCTCGCCCTCGCCCGCGCCACCCAAATCGTAATCCGCAACGCACTCGGCATCTTAGGCATCACCGCCCCCGAGCGCATGTAATCAGTTTCACTCATTTTTCTTTCACAAAAGATCGATAATGTCTGTACTCGTAGTCGGATCAGTTGCGCTGGACTCCGTAGAGACTCCCTTTGGAAAGGCGGAAGATGTTCTTGGGGGCTCCGCAACTTTTTTTTCGTCCGCAGCAAGCCTGCTTACTCCGGTGCAGCTGGTCGGAGTCGTAGGAACCGATTATCCGGTGGAAAAGCTGGAGCCGCTTGCGAAAAGAGGAGTAGATCTCGCCGGGCTCGAAAGGGCAGAAGGTGCGTCGTTCAGATGGCGGGGACGCTATAGACATGATCTGAATTCAGCAGAAACCCTGGAAACACATCTTGGAGTATTTTCGCGGTTCAGTCCAAAAATTCCGCAGCAGTTCCGCAACGCCCCTTTCGTTTTTCTAGGCAACATCGATCCGCGTCTTCAGCTCGATGTGCTGCAGCAGGTCACGAAGCCGAAGCTCGTTGCGTGCGATACGATGAATTTCTGGATTCAGAGCCGGCGACCTGATTTGATAGAGCTCTTGAAACAGGTGGACCTGGTTACCCTCAACGATGGGGAAGCACGACAACTGACCGAAAAGGTGAATCTCGTGCAGGCAGCAAAGTGGATCATGGACTGCGGTCCAAAGCACGTCATCATCAAGAAGGGCGAGCACGGCGCGTTCATGTTCAACAGTGAGCACATCTTCTTCGCTCCAGCGTTTCCACTCGAGTCCGTGTATGATCCAACAGGCGCCGGCGATTCATTCGCCGGAGGATTCATTGGATATCTCGCGCGCACTGGTGATCTCAGCGAGGCGAATATGCGCCGGGCTGTGATGTATGGAACGGCGATGGGATCGTTTGCCGTAGAGAAGTTCTCCACCGAAAGACTCATGAGCCTCACGCGCGAAGAAGTCGATGCACGAGTTCGCGACCTGCGCCAGCTCGTAGCCTTCGAGGAGGAGCTGCCGGCTTGAGGGACGATGCGCTCCACTACCGGAGTGCAGGAGTCGATCTGCGCGCATCGGACGATGCGAAGTCGCGCATAGGCAAGCTCGTCTCATCGACACATACGTCCGGATCTATTGGAGGATTCGGAGGCTTCGGCGGAATGTTCCGCGTTCCACAAGGAATGCGATCTCCGGTTCTTGTCTCCAGCGCCGACGGGGTAGGAACCAAGATCAAGATCGCTATTGAAAGTGGACGCAACGACACGATCGGTCACGATCTGGTCAACCATTGTGTGAACGACATTCTCGTTCAGGGCGCACGCCCGCTCTACTTCCTCGACTACGTCGCATTTGGCAAGCTCGAGCCTGCTGTTCTCGAAGCTGTCGTGACCGGAGTCGCAGCGGGATGCCGCGAGAACGAATGCGCGCTCGTCGGTGGAGAAACGGCAGAGATGCCCGGTCTCTACACTCCATCCGACTATGATCTCGCGGGCTTCATCACTGGATGCGTTGAAGAAGATTCGATTCTTTCATCGGCACGCATCGAGAAAGACGATGTACTCATTGGATTGGAGAGCACAGGCCTGCACACGAATGGATATTCGCTCGCGCGCAAGATCGTCACGGAGCGGCTGCGTCTCGACTGGGGCGATCCATTTCCCGAAGTAGATGGCAATGCTGCCGATGTAATGCTGTCGATCCATCGATCCTATTATCGAGCACTCGAGCCGGTGGTCGACTCCATTCATGCGATGGCGCACATCACTGGCGGCGGAATTCCAGGGAACCTCAATCGCTCGCTGCCCGAAAATCTCGACGCTGTGATCGATTCCGGAAGCTGGGAAATTCCGGCGGTGTTCAACGTTCTCGAATCTGCCGGCAGAGTTCCGCGTGAAGAGATGTATCGGGTGTTCAATATGGGTGTCGGAATGATCGTCATCGCTCCTGCTTCGCGCGCAGACGAAATTATTGGAGCAGCAAGAGTCGCTGGAGTTGTGGGCTGGGTGATGGGCTCACTCCGCAGCGGGTCAGGCGAGGTAGTGATTGATTGACCGCGATGATCTGTCACGAATGGATGAAGCGCTCGCACTCGCGTCACGCGGGTGGGGTCAGGTTTCGCCGAATCCTCTCGTCGGCGCGGTCATATATCGTGATGGCGAAAAGATCAGCGAAGGATTCCATGCGCGGTTTGGAGAAGCGCACGCCGAAGCTGCCGCTCTAGCGTCTGCAGGCGGCCGCGCACGGGGCGCCACACTCTACGTCACACTCGAGCCATGTGCGCACCATGGAAAAACTCCGCCGTGCACTGACTCAATCATTGCTTCGGGAATCAGGCGCGTAGTCGCGGCGGTCAGCGACCCTAATCCAGTTGCGGCGGGTGGATTCGAAAAGCTCCGCGCTGCCGGTATATCAGTCGATGTGGGGGCACGTGAGGCCGAGGCACGCGAGCTCAATGCGGGATTCTTTCATGCGTCCGGTTCGGATCGTCCCTGGGTCACTCTCAAGCTTGCGCTCTCGCTCGATGGCGCGATCACTGGTGCCGGGCGTGAGTCGGGGTGGCTTAGCGGTGAGGAATCGCGGGCGCGTGTGCAGCGGATGCGGGCAGGCTCCGACGCAGTTGCGGTGGGGGTGCAGACCGCGATTGCGGATGATCCTCAGCTCACGGCGCGCACTGATCCAGCTCCGCGCGTTCCACCATTGCGAGTGATATTCGACAGGAACGCACGACTTTCCGCGCAGGGATTTCTTGCGCGAACAGCGCGTGAAATTCCTGCGCTTATCGTTACGGCTCCGTCGACGCGAATGCCTGCAGATCTGGCTTCACTGGGAGTTGAGCAGCTCACTGCGGAAGATCTCGACGATGCGCTGCGTCAATTGAAGTCGAGAGGAGTGATGACGCTCATGGTAGAAGGTGGTGCGGGGCTCGCCGCATCATTTCTTGCAGCTGATGCAGTTGACCGGCTGGTGATCTTTCGCGCACCAATAATTCTTGGATCCGGCGCGCTTGGTGCATTCTCGGCCATTGCGTCGCAGGAGGTTTCTCGAGCGCCGAGATTCACGTTGCTCGCGACTGCCGCACTGGGGGATGACGTCATGAGCACATATGCTGTGAGAGCTCCGTAGTGTTCACCGGTCTCGTCGAACAGGTCGCAACTATCGATGCGGTCGCTCAAACTGACGCGGGAGTGGAGCTGCGCATCAGCTCGCCCTATACGGATCTCGAGCGCGGTGAGAGCATCTCGGTGAATGGCGCATGCCTCACCGTTCTCGATTTCGGAGACGGATGGTTTACCGTCGCCGCGATGGTGATGACAATCGGCAGGACGACCATCGGCGAATGGACTCCACGCACGCACGTTAACCTCGAGCGTGCGATGCGTGCTGATTCACGACTCGGTGGTCACATGGTGCAGGGTCACGTTGACGGTGTGGGAAATGTCGTCGATGTGCGTGAGCATGAAGATGCGATTCTCGTGGACGTGGAGCTTCCTCCGGGCCTCTCGAGAACACTCGTTCTGCACGGGTCGGTGGCCCTGGACGGGGTCAGTCTTACCGTAAATGCCCTTGAGGGTGATAAGTTGCAGGTAGCGCTCATCGACTACACTTTGCGCCATACCACTCTTGGCGAGCTGGTTCCAGGCAGCAGGGTGCATGTCGAGACAGATGTCATCGGGAAGTATGTCGAGCGTCTGACCGCGCCATACCTGAACAGGTGATCGCCCGCAGGCGATCCAGGAAGACAAGAATGGAATTTGGAACCGTCGAGCAGGCAATCGCTGATATCAAGGCGGGAAAGCTCATCATCGTTGCGGACGACGAAGACCGCGAGAACGAAGGTGACCTTATCTGCGCTGCCCAGCTCGTAACCCCTGAGCTGATAAACTTCATGCTCCGCAATGCGCGTGGCTGGATCTGTCTGGCCCTTACAGGCGAGCGTGCCGACCAGCTTCAGCTGCCTCAACAGAGCAAGGAAAACACTGAAGAGCATCGCACTGCATTCACAGTGAGCATCGATGCGGCCGCGCGCTTCGGCGTGACGACGGGAATCAGTGCGCAGGACCGCGCGCGAACGATTCGCGTCGCCGTCGATCCCGCAACGGTGCCGGCCGATCTGCGACGCCCCGGGCACATTCCTCCGCTCCGCGCGCGAGAAGGCGGAGTTCTCCAGCGGGTCGGTCACACTGAAGCCGCGGTAGATCTCGCACGACTTGCAGGTCTCTATCCCGCGGGTGTTGTCTGCGAGATTCTCAACGATGATGGAACAACCGCGCGGCGCCCGCAGCTCGAGAAGTACGCGGAGGAACACGGCCTCACGTTCATAACGATTGCACAGCTTGTTGCATACCGCCTCAAGTCAGAGCGGCTTGTCCATCGCGTTGCTGAAGCGAGATTGCCGACTGAGTTTGGCGTGTGGAAGGTGATTGGTTATCGCAACGACGTAGACCACCATGAGCATGTTGCTCTCGTGTTCGGCGATGTGAACTCCGAGTCAGATGAAGGCGTGCTGGTGCGGATGCATTCCAAGTGCCTCACCGGCGACGTATTTCACTCGCTGCGCTGCGATTGCGGGTGGCAGCTGCACACAGCGATGAAGATGATTTCTGAAGCAGGCAAGGGCGTGATCGTCTATCTCGATCAGGAAGGTCGCGGTATCGGTCTCCTCAACAAGCTCAAGGCTTACGAGCTTCAGGACACGGGAATCGATACTGTCGAAGCGAATGAGCAGCTCGGATTCAAGCCTGACCTGCGCAACTATGGAATCGGCGCGCAGATTCTTCTGGATCTCGGCCTGAAGCGTATTCGCCCTCTCACCAATAATCCTCGCAAGCTCGTTGGCCTCGAGGGCTATGGTCTCGTAATCGATGAGCGCGTTGCGATCGTTCCGCCGGCAACGGAAGAAAACGCGGGATACCTGGACACCAAGCGGGAGAAGCTCGGACACCTGCTCGCTTCCTGAATGGCTGAATTTACAGGCAACCCCGCAGGTTCTGGGCGGCGCGTCGCCGTCGTCGCCAGCCGCTTCAACGAGACAGTTACTCGTGCGCTCGTGGATGGAGCGCTCGATGCGCTTGTACGTCACGGCACAGCGTTCGACGACATCGACGTGATGTGGGTTCCCGGAGCATGGGAGCTTCCGCTCGCTGTGCGTCGCGCGATGGAAACCGGCCGATACGACGGAGTCGTCGCGCTCGGCGCAGTTATCCGCGGCGATACACCGCACTTCGATTATGTCGCTGGTGAAGCCTCGCGTGGACTTGCGGATGCATCTCGTGACTCCGAAGTGCCGCTTGGCTTTGGACTTCTCACGTGCGACAACATGGAGCAGGCGCTGGAGCGATGCGGCGGCGCGCACGGCAACAAGGGATGGGACGCAGCGCTTGCTGCGCTCGAGATGATCGATCTCCTCGACCAGCTGGATGTAGAAGATGAGAGTTGAATCGCGCGGACGTGCTCGCGCATTGCAGGCACTTTATGCGTGGGATTTGAGAGCGGGTGAAGATCTTACGCGCGTTGCAGTGAAGGTATGGGATGATCTCGCAGTCGCTCCTGAAGAGAGAAAGTTTGCAGGCGGGATCGTGCGCACTGTTGCTGCGTCGCAGCCTGCTCTCGATGAAGAGCTCACTGCTGTGACAGACAACTGGCGGCTCGAACGGATTGGCGCAATCGAGAGATCAGTGCTTCGCCTTGGCGCTGCGGAGCTGAAGAGGGGCGAGACTCCACCGCGTGTTGTAATCCAGGAAGCTGTTCGTCTTGCCGAACGATTCGGCACTGCGGCGAGTGCACGCTTTGTAAACGGAGTACTGGATGCTTATGCTCGCCGAGCGGGCGTTCTCTGAGTGAGAATTCTTGTAGTTAACTGGAACGACAGGGAAAACCCCAACAGCGGCGGCGCCGAAGTTCATCTGCATGAAATCTTCGGCCGGATTGCGTCGCGAGGAAATAGAGTCGATCTGCTTGCGAGCGGCTGGCCTGGAAGCTCGCCTCGCGCATTCCTCGACGGCATCGACGTGCATCGTGTGGGAACTCGATACTCGTTCCAGTTCAATGCGCGGCGTTATTACAAAGAGAGGCTTGCCGGCAACAGGTACGATGTAATCGTCGAAGACCTGAACAAGATTCCGCTCTACATACCGCGCTGGGGCGGGCCGCCCGTCGTCACGCTCGTTCATCATTTGTTCGGATCGACAATCTTTCGCGAAGCAGCCCCTCATATGGCTGCATCGGTGTGGCTGGCAGAGCGTGGAATTTCCTTTGTCTATAAAGGTCTGCCATTCGAGGCAGTGAGCGAGAGCACGGCCGATGACCTGGTCGCCCGCGGTATTCCGCGACGCACGATCAAGGTCATCTACAACGGCATGGACACCGAGTTTTTCACGCCAGCTCCGGGTACGCGGGCTGTCGAACCGCTGTTTGCATACGTCGGGAGATTGAAGCGTTACAAAGGTGTCGATCTCGTGCTACAGGCATTCTCGATGCTGCAAAGACCTGACGCGACGCTCTCAATTGCAGGATCGGGCGATTACCGCGATCACCTCGAGCAGCTTGCGACCGCACTCGGTATCTCGGACCGGGTGCGATTTCTTGGCTTCATCTCGGCGGAGGAGAAGCGCGACCTGCTGAGAAAGGCATGGGCATCTGTTTTCGCATCTCCAAAAGAGGGATGGGGGCTGACCAATCTCGAGGCGCAGGCCTGCGGCACTCCCGTAATTGCGAGTGATTCGCCTGGACTTCGCGAATCGCTTAAGCCGGGGGAAACAGGATTCCTCGTCCCGCACGGGGATTTGACGGCACTCTCGAGCGCAATGCAGCGCATTGCGGATTCTCCTGAGAGTGTTGAAAAGATGGGAAATGCGGGCAGGCGTTTTGCCGGACGATTTACATGGGACCGTTCGGCAGATCACACCTTAGAGCACCTGCAGACTGTGGTGCAGCGAGGCAGATAGCAGTGGAGATAATCTTTCACGCCCATCACGCGAATGTTTCTGAACGTATGCGCCGTCGGGCGGAGGCAGCAGTGCGCCGCGCGGCGGTCCGGCTTGCTCGGGCAGTTGACGGTATTGTCCGCTTTGAGCAAGATGGACCCGTGAAACGAGTCGAGATTGTTCTCCATGCCCCTCGCCAGCGCGACGTCATTGCCCGCGGTGAGGGCCGATACTTCGGTCCTGCATTCGCTGCGGCGATGGACAGGCTGATCGCGCAGATCCAATCGGTGCGCGCCAGCCAGCGTACTGCACGACGCGTCATATCGGCGGGGAAGGCGGCTACCGCTTGAGCCGCCCCCTTACAGTCCGAAAATTTCTCGAGGCATTCGGTGAGTCGCTTGGGCTCACCGATATCGGCGCGGGCGTCGGGCTGGATTCATCTATTCCCAATTCCGACATCTCGAGTCCCGGCCTCGCGCTCGCAGGCTACGTCGATCGCTTTGTTGCCGAGCGGCTGCAGGTACTCGGCGAAACGGAGATTACTTATCTGTCATCTCTCAGCTCGGGAGAGCGGGACCGGATCCTCGAGAAATTCTTTGCGTTCGCGATGCCGGCAGTTGTCGTCACCAAGAACCAGGATCCGCCCGACGGGTTGCGCGAAGCTGCAGCCAGATCCGGCATTCCTCTTTTACGGACGACACTCAAGACCGCCGAGTTCTATCGGCGCATCAAGCCCGTTCTCGAGAGTGAGTTTGCAGAGACGGTGACTCTGCATGGCTCACTGGCTGATGTCTTTGGCGTGGGCCTTTTCTTCACGGGCAAGAGCGGTATCGGGAAATCCGAATGCGTCCTGGATCTCGTCGAGCGCGGCCATCGACTTGTTGCCGATGATCTCGTAATCGCGAGACGGCGTGGAAATGATGTGATCATCGCGAAAGGTCACGAGCTTCAGCGTCATCACATGGAAATTCGCGGTGTCGGCGTGATCGACATTCCATCGATCTTTGGCATTCGCGCAGTCCGGCAGCAGAAGCGTATCGAGGTCATTGTGCGCCTCGAGGAATGGGATCAGAACGCAGTTGTGGATCGCACTGGCCTGGATACTGAGACCACAACCATTCTTGGTGTCCCGCTTCCGCTCATTACTGTTCTGTTGAATCCCGGGAAAAACATTACCGTGATCGCCGAAGTTATCGCGCTGAATCACCTGCTGCGGTACTCGGGTGTCAACGCGGCCGAAGCGTTCAATGAACGGCTCATCGGCAAGATGCGCCGCGCTGCCCGAGGGAATGTCCGCGAGTATCTTCAGGAAGATGAAGAGTAGCACTGAAGACTCCGCGGCTGATTCATCGCACCGTCCGCGTGCAATCGTCGCAGGTCACGGAGATTTTCCCGGCGGGATCGTAAGCGCCGTCGAGCAGATCTCAGGGCGCGGAGGAGTTTTTCGCGCCATCTCAAATCGTGGAATGAGCGGGCAGGACATCGAATCGAGCCTGAGACAGGCTTCAGTTGATGACGGGGTGCGTGTTTTCTTTACCGATCTTCCCGGTGGAAGCGCGACGCTCGCTGTGCGACGCATGATGCGTGAGAACCCCGAGATCGTACTCATCACCGGGACCAATCTCGCCACACTTCTTGAATTTGTTTTTCAGTCCGATGGCGATGCTGTTGCTGCAGCCAGACGCTCTGTAGAAAAGGGCCGCGTCGCACTCGGCTGCTTTGGGCCACCCTGATGCCTATTGTTCTCTATCGAATCGACGATCGGCTGATTCATGGCCAGGTTGTCGTGGGCTGGGGACAGCCGCTCGACATCGATTTCATCGTTCTCGTCGACGACAATGTCGCTTGCTGCGACTGGGAGCAGGATCTCTACCGCATGGGCGTGCCGCCCGAGATGGAGCTGATCTTCGCCGATGTCGCTGGTGCAATCCGTGATCACGACAAGTACGCGTCCGATCATCGCAAGGGAATTCTCGTCACGCCCGATATACCGACTATGCAGCGCCTTGTATATGGGGTCCCATATATTCGCGAGGTGAACGTCGGCGGCGTTCATCACCGCGCGGGGCGAACACAGAAGCTGAGATATGTCTTTCTCGCGGCGGATGAAGAGGTGCAGCTCCGCGCCATGGTCGAAAGCGGAGTGAAGGTAACAGCGCAGGATGTACCCGCTGCGCGAGAAGTTCCGATGAGCGAGGTGCTCGGCGACGCAGAACCCGAGGCGCGCACCGCGTGATGCTGCTCGATCTCCTTCCGATTGCGCTGCTGGGCGGCGTGCTTGGTATGGATGTCGTCACGTTTCCGCAGGCGATGATCTCCCGCCCCATTGTCGCGGCAACCGTTGCGGGGGCTTTCATCGGCAATGCGCCTGCAGGATTGGTGATGGGGGCAGTGCTCGAGCTTCTCGCGCTGGAGATGCTGCCATTCGGTGCATCGCGGTATCCGGAGTGGGGGTCAGCGAGCGTCGTCGGCGGGACTCTTTTCGCAATGCAGCAGAGAAATCCTGCGGGTGCTCTCGCAGCGGCGTTGTTCGCCGCCCTTGTGACTGCGATGCTGAGCGGCAGGAGCATGGTGTGGCTGCGCAGAATGAACGCATCACTCGCCGCACGCGAGCATGAAGCGCTTGCGCATGGATCGGGGCGCGCCGTTACCGGACTTCAGCTTTTTGGACTCTCCGCCGACCTCGTGCGTGGATTTTCTGTCACGCTGGTATCGATGATCGTGTTCGATCCGCTCATTCGCGCGATTGTCGCGTCATGGGGCACTGACGCGCGATATTCGCGCGCGATCGTCGTAGCGATGGTTGCCGCTGTCAGTGCAGGCGCAGTGTGGAAGATTTTTCACCTCGTCTCGAAAGCGCGCCTGTTGTTCATCGCGGGTCTTGCACTCGGCGCCTACATCCTGGTGACGACATGACCACTGTCAAGGCGGCACCGGATCGGAAGCTCGATGCATGGACATGGTTTCGCATGTACATCCGCCTGTTCGCTGTACAGGGCGCGTGGAATTACGAGACGATGCTCGGGAACGGAATAGCGTTTTGCACCGAGCCTGCGTTGCGTCGCCTCCCCGGTGGGATCGGCGGAGAGCAATATCAGGCGGCCATGGGACGACAGGCGCGCTACTTCAATGCGCATCCGTATCTCGCTGGGATTGCGGTGGGCGCCCTTACGCGTGCCGAGCTCGATTCCGTTCCTCCTCAGATGATCGAGCGCTTCAGGACCGCGCTTGGCGGGCCACTCGGAAGTGTGGGTGACAGGCTCGTGTGGGCGAGCTGGCTTCCGCTCTGCTCGCTGATCGCGCTGACGGCATTCGGTCTCGGAGCGCGACCGCTGCTGGTGATTGCTATTTTTCTCGTGATCTACAACATCGGTCACCTCGCGCTCAGGGCCTGGGGGCTTCGCGTTGGATTCCAGCGCGGGCTCAGGGTGGCAGATGCACTCGGCCATCCGGTTCTTCGAAAAGGTCCGCAGGTTGTCGGCATGCTTGCGGCTCTTCTTGCCGGCGTTTCCATTCCACTCGCTGCGCGAGAGGTGATTGGCGGAGGGCGTCAGCTGTCGGCGGGAATCATTCTCCTCGCAATGGTTGGCGGGGTTTTCCTGGCACGGCTCGGAGGTCGCGTGGAAGGCTGGCGGCTGTCCCTGTTCGTGCTCGCGGTGTTCGTTCTCTTCTCGGTGATTCGCTAATGGTTGAACGCAGCGTGAAGATCGTCAACAAACTTGGTATTCACGCCCGCCCGGCTGCTGAGATAGTGAAGACAGCGGCGAAGTTCGGGAGCAACATTACCATTGTGCGCGACGACCTCGAAGTAAATGGCAAGAGCATCATGGGTGTGATGATGCTCGCGGCAGAGCAGGGAGCAACGATCGACATCAAGGCCGACGGGCCTGATGCTGACGCAGCTCTCGATGCGCTCGCGGCCATTATCGCAGACGGGTTCGGCGAGTAGTGACCGGCGACCGCTTTCTCGCTGAGGGAAGGCTCGTCGGGATGCCGGCATCACCCGGCATTGTAATCGGCCCCGTTCACAGGCTGCTGTGGGAAGTTCCGGAAGTTCCGCACCGAATAGTTGCTGATGAGGCAATTCCTGCAGAGATCCAGCGTCTTCGTGACGCAATAGAAAAAGCAAAAGCGCGCCTTCAACAAGTGAAGCGGCGCGCCGAGCGCCACGCGGGCTCGGAAGAGGCTGCAATCTTCGAAGTTCAGCTGATGATTCTCTCCGATGGCGAGCTCATCTCCAGCGTCGAGAATCTCATCAAGCAGAATATTTCTGCTGAGAAAGCATTCGATCTCGTGCTGATCGAATGGCGGCAGAATTTTGCACGGCATGCTGCCGCGACGCTGCGTGAGCGTGTGGGTGACCTCACCGATGTGCACATTCGCGTTCTAACCATTCTGCTCGGGCTGCCGGACCATGATCCGGTCGATCTTCCGAAAGGCAGCAATGCGATTCTCGTCACGCACGACCTGACGCCGAGTCTCACCGTTCAGCTCGATCGGGATGCGATATCGGCAATTGCTACGGACGCGGGAACCCGCACGTCGCACGTAGCGATTCTCGCCCGATCCCTGGGATTGCCCGCCGTAGTGGGATTGCGTGATGCGACCGCACGTCTGACTGGAGGTCAGCAGGTCATTCTCGACGGCTCTTCCGGTGTGATCATTCTCGATCCAAGTGAAGAACAGATCGAGGCTTACTCGGACCGTGCGCGCCGCGAGCTCGCGACGACTGCTGAGCTCCAGGCACTTTCCCTCGCCGAGCCCATCACGCTCGACGGTGAGCGAATCACGCTGCGCGCGAATGTTGACCTGCCTGAAGAAGCGGACGCCGCGGCGCATTCAGGTGCAGAAGGTGTGGGTCTGATGCGCACTGAGTTCCTCATCGTTGGAAGAGCGACAATGCCTGATGAGGAAGAGCAATACAAGGCATATACGAGAGTCGTGAAGGCGTTTGGAGATCATCCGATCGTCATCAGGACATTCGATATTGGCGGGGACAAGCTTCCTGTCGGCGGATTTCCATTGGAGCCGAATCCGTTTCTTGGATGGCGGGCCATCCGCATGTGTCTCGACGAGCCTGAGATCTTCAAGACTCAGCTTCGCGCGCTTCTTCGTGCTGCGATGCACGGTGATGTGCGCATCATGCTTCCGCTTGTCGTTACAGTCGATGAAGTGCGGCAGGCGCGCAGATTGTTGGAGGCTGCTGCGGCCGAGCTCGACGCACGCGGAGTCGAGTATCGTCACGACCTTCCACTCGGCGTAATGGTCGAGACTCCCGCGGCCGCGCTCGGCGCGGATACGCTCATCGATGAAGTCGCATTTTTCAGTATCGGCACAAACGATCTGGTGCAGTACACACTCGCTGTCGATCGCGGCAACGCGAATCTCGCGAGCCGGTTTACTCCGCTGCACCCCGCGGTGCTGCGACTCATTCGTCGCACAGTCGAAGTGGGTGAGGCAAATGGACTCGCCGTGAGTGTCTGCGGTGAGATGGCATCGCAGCCCATCATGGCGTTTGCACTGATCGGACTTGGTGTGCGACAGCTGAGTGTTGCAGCGCGATCAGTTCCCCTTGTGAAGGCAATCGTGCGCGGTGTGAGTGCAAAGGTCGCGGAAGAAGCTGCGCAGGCAGCGCTCGCGACAAAGACTGCGCGCGACTCAGAGCGAGAGCTGCGCAGCAGGCTGCTCACAGCGTTTGGTGATGCTGACTTTCTGCGTGACGGGTTGCCCGAGTTCGTCGACGGGAATACGTTTGAGGGAATCAGCGGACCATAGGCCAATGCGGGACGAATCGTACGGCGTGCCGCAGTCCGCAACACCCAGTCCCAACCCTAGGGGATATCGTGCTCGATCGACATCTATTTACCTCGGAGTCAGTTACCGAGGGACATCCGGACAAGGTGGCCGACCAGATCTCGGACGCCATCCTGGATGCAATTCTTACTGACGACCCTATCGCGCGCGTGGCGTGCGAAACCCTCGTGACCACCGGTCTCGCATGCGTTGCAGGCGAGATCACAACAAAGACCTACGTTCCCGTTGCCGACATCGTCCGCAAGACGATCGAGCGCATCGGCTATACTGACGCAAACTACGGATTCGATTCAAAGACCTGCGCGGTGGTAAGCACCATCGGCCGCCAGTCGCCTGACATCAGTCAGGGTGTAGACACCGGCGGAGCAGGTGACCAGGGAATGATGTTCGGCTATGCGACGGATGAAACTCCGGAGCTCATGCCGATGGCGATTGTTCTCGCACACAAGCTCACGCGCCAGCTTGCAGACGCGCGTCGCAATGGACACGGATGGCTGCGTCCCGACGGCAAGTCACAGGTGACCGTCGTGTACGAAGACGGTGTTCCCGTTGCAGTCGATACTGTCGTCATCTCCACTCAGCACGACGACAAAGTCACCAATAAGAAGATCTCACAGTCGGTCATATCTGATGTGATCGAACCAGTTATCCCAAAAGAGCTTAGGCCCCGCGAGGTCAAGTATCACATCAACCCCACTGGACGCTTCGTAATTGGCGGGCCGCAGGGTGATGCGGGACTCACGGGCCGCAAGATCATCGTCGACACATACGGCGGAATGGGCCGTCACGGCGGTGGGGCATTCAGCGGAAAGGATCCATCGAAAGTGGATCGCAGTGCATGCTACGCCGCGCGATGGGTTGCGAAAAACATCGTCGCGGCGAAGCTCGCACGCCGCTGCGAAGTTCAGCTTGCGTACGCAATCGGCGTTGCGCGCCCGGTCTCAGTGATGGTCGATACGTTTGGAACCAACACTGTTCCTGAAGCCGCGATAATGCGCGCAGTCGGCGAGGTATTCGATCTCACTCCGCGCGGAATCATGGCCGACCTCGAGCTTCGCAAGCCGATTTACGAGAAGACCGCAGCGTACGGCCATTTCGGTCGTGACGCTGAGAAGGTCGGATCGGGCAAGAATGCGAAGACATTCTTTACGTGGGAACGCACAGATCGAGTAAAGCAG
>DASUXX010000096.1:0-8986 GCA_036377755.1 Gemmatimonadaceae bacterium | reverse complement strand
CATGCTCACGAAGCCGAGGATCATTTCGCTTCTGCTCGTGACTACGATCGCGCCGATGTTCGTTGCAGGCAGCCCGACTTTTCTGCTCGTGCTGATTGTGTTCGTCGGCGGATATCTGATGGCAGGCGGCGCGAACGCGGTGAACATGTACATGGACCGCGACATCGACGATCGCATGGCGCGCACCAGACTGAGACCAATTCCGAGCGGCCGCATGAGCTCGATCTCGGTTCTGGCCTTTGGTGTAGCTCTCGCAACGGCTGCGACTTTTCTTTTTGCGTATTTCGTCAACGTGGTATCGGCCGCCCTCGCACTGGCGGGGTTCTACTTCTACGTCTTTGTGTATACACGGTGGCTCAAGCGCACTACTCCGCAGAACATCGTTATCGGTGGTGCAGCGGGAGCATTTCCTCCGCTTGTTGGATGGGCAGCTGTAACAGGCGCGCTCGATCTGGTGGCGGTTTATCTCTTTCTCATCATCTTCTACTGGACGCCGCCGCACTTCTGGGCGCTCGCGCTTCTCAAGCAGCGTGATTATTCCAGGGCCGGCGTGCCGATGGCTCCGCTCGTATGGGGAGAGAAGGAAACGATGGGGCAGATGTTCTGGTATACGCTGATTCTAATCGGGCTCACGATCATGCCGTTTGCATTCGGAGCATTCGGAATCATCTATCTGGTCTCTGCCGTCGTGCTCGGCCTCATCCTTCTGTACGGAATAATCAGGATGCGGCTCGCGTCTGACTGGACCGCGCCTGCGTGGTGGGTCTACAAGTATTCGCTGTTGTATCTCGCACTTCTATTCGTGGCGATGGCCGTGGACAAGAAGATCACCCTCTGATGGCAGAGGCGCCGAAGAAGAAGCTCCCTTCACCTCGACCACTCGGACAGATGCTGCCGCGAGTGCGGCCGCACATGTCGAGAATCTTCGGTGCTCTCGCATGCCTGCTTGTAAGCGTCGCGATCGGACTCGCATTCCCGCAGATAGTTCGCCACCTGCTCGATGCAGCGTTCGTCGATCGCAATTCGAGTCTCCTCGACAGGATCGCTCTTGGACTGATAGGGCTCTTTGCGATTCAGGCGCTGTTGAACTTTACGCAGGTCTATCTGCTGACGATCACGTCGGAAAGAATCGTTGCAACGCTTCGACGCGATCTCTTTGCTCACCTGATACGGCTTTCACCCGGATTTTTTACCGAGAGAAGAACGGGTGAGCTGACAAGTCGTTTATCGGCTGACACGACAGTCCTTCAGACAGTACTGAGCTACAATCTCTCGGAGTTCGCCCGGCAATCGCTGTTCTTGATCGGGGGCATCGTTCTGTTGACGATGACGCATCCGCGGCTTGCTCTCACTACTCTCGCTGTCGTTCCAATTGTAATAGGCGCTGCGCTTTTCTTCGGTAGACAGCTGCGGCGGGCAAGCACAGGAGTGCAGGACAGGATCGCTGAGGCAACTGGAACTGCGGAAGAAGCATTCTCGCAGATTCGCACTGTTCAAAGCTTCACACGCGAAGGAGAAGAAACCCGGCGATACACCGCGCACATGGCGCACGTGATCGCTGCGGCAATGGATCGCTCGCGAATTCGCGCGACGTTTTTCGGAATTCTCACGTTCTGCGCGTTTGGTGGAGTCGTAGCGGTGTTGTGGCAGGGCGGACGCCTTGTGCTCGATGGAACTCTCACCGCCGGCGCTCTAGTCTCGTTTCTTCTATATGCGCTCTATGTCGCAGGAGCAGTTGGGTCGCTCGGCTCATTGTTCGGCGTATATCAGGAAGCCGTCGGCGCTGCCAAGAGAACGTTCGACCTTCTCGATACCGAGCCGACCATCGCGAGTCCGCCAAACGCAGTGACACTTGTCAAGCCGGTTCGCGGAGAAGTCGAGCTCGATCGCGTGAGCTTCTCGTATGGCCCGTCACTTCCCGAAGTGATCAGCGATTTCTCATTGAGAATTGCGCCTGGTGAAGTCGTTGCGCTCGTGGGACCGAGCGGCGCAGGCAAGACGACGATCGCCTCATTGATTCCAAGATTCTGGGATGTGAGCAGCGGCAGGATTCTCGTGGACGGTCACGATGTGCGCACGCTCAAGCTCGAGGATTTGCGCGGTGCCATCGGAATGGTACCGCAGGAGCCTGCGCTGATGAGCGGAACAGTTCGCGAAAATATTGCGTTCGCAATCGCAGACGATGTCGCGACGATTCCCGAAGAGGATATTCGCGCAGCGGCAGCGGCCGCACACGCGACTGAATTCATCGACAGGCTTGTCGAGGGATTCGATACGCTCGTCGGCGAGCGCGGGGTGAAACTGTCTGGCGGGCAGCGTCAGCGTCTCGCAATCGCACGCGTATTTCTCAAGAACCCCGCGATCGTTATCCTGGACGAAGCAACATCGAGTCTCGACAGTGAGAGCGAGCGACTCGTTGAGCAGGCGATGGAAGAACTTTTACAGGGGCGATCGACACTGATCATCGCCCACCGATTGAGCACAGTGCAGCGCGCTGACCGGGTCGTTGTGATGGATCGCGGCCGGGTCGTAGAAGAAGGCCGGCACGCCGATCTTCTTGCTGCTGAAGGTGTGTATTCGCGCCTGTACCGCGGACAATTCCGCGAAACATACGACTCGTCAGTCCTCACTCAGTAGTTGTTTTGCTGGCAGCCGGTTGCTGTTAGCCGGTTGCTGCCGTTCAGGCACGGCTGTCGCAGTCAAATGCCCCGGATGGAGCAAAACCCCAACCCACTGAGGCTATGAAGAAAATCACGGTAACAGCCGCGCTGGCGCTTTTTGCTGCCACCGCTTCAGCGCAGGCGCCCTCTCGTCCAATCGAACTCGGTATCGATGCCGCAGTCGACATCAGGCTCGGCGACGACGCAAATACCGAGATCAGTGTCCCCGCACCGACATTCCGCATTGGCTTTCCAATTTCGCCGCGCGTTTCACTCGAGCCGAAATTCGGGATCAGAATCAGAACGGACGACGACAACACCGCCACGACCTATCGGGGCGAGCTCGGTTTGTTGTATCACCTTGGAAGCGACCGATATCCGGGAGCGTTCCAGCGAGCTGGTATCTACGTTCGCCCATTCGTCGGAATCAGCGACACCAATCCTGGTAACAGCGATGCGTCGGGACTTATCGGAATTGGATTAGGCTACAAGATGCCGATCATAAGCAGGTTGTCATCGCGATTCGAAGCGAATTTCCAGCATGTGTTTGGGGATGACGATGCGAATGTGATCGGCTTGCTTGCTGGTCTTTCTTTCTTTACGCGCTGATCAGCAATACTGAATACTGGGAACTGGGTTTGAGAACCGGGAACTCGATACTCAAGACTGGACACTGACAGCTCCGGTTCAAACCGTGTTTAACTGGAGCTATCAGTGTCCAGTCGTGAGTCTCCAGTTCCCAGTTCTCAAACTCAGTTCTCAGTTCTCAGTTCTCAGTATTGCTCATTAGCGAACCCCTGCACTCGAATCAGCCTGACCCGGGAGCGCAGGCCCCAGCTTCAACGCGATACTCGCCGGCTGACCAGCAGCAATAGTCACTGACTGCTCCGCAACTCCAAGCAGCGGGTGCCACGCCTTCACGTGATACGTGCCCGGCGGAATATCCTCGATTGAAAACGCGCCGGACTTCTCTGTTGTCGAGAAGTAGGGGTGATCGAATACCAGAATCCACGCCTTTGTCCACGGATGCAGCTCGCACGTCACCTCGAGCTGCTCAGTTCCGTCGAGGAGCCGATCGAAAGGAACGACCTCACCGTTGTCGTTGAATGGCGCGATTGCCTCGAGCTCACCGGTTCCGACATTGATGATATGATTGAGATGCAGCGCGACATCGCTGCTCACAACATCGAGAGTAGCAGGCGTCACGACTCCCTGAACCTGCGGGCGAAGCAGGCAATCTTCATTAGCGAGCTCGAATCGGCGCGTTGCAGGCAGCGCTTTTCCCGTTCGAATGTCCGTGAGCCAGACGATTGCGCCGCCGATTTTCGTTCCGGTGTGCTCGACGCGATGGTCGGTGATTTTCTGGCCGCATCCGGCAGCATTCGGTGGAAGCTCGATCACTGTGTCAGCCGGGAGCACACCATCGAAATCGACTGTGCCCGTGAGCTTCACTCCGCCTGTGACTGCCTGCGCCTGATATGGTGATGACGGCTTTGAGATGACAGTCGGCCGCGGGGCAACGCTGCCTTCCTTCTCCTTCGGCGGTTGCGCTGCGTCTGCTTTTTTATCGGTCGAACAACCACTTAGCGCAGCAGCGAGCAGCAGCACTGCGGCGGACAAACGACGGATCATTCCTGAATTTCGCCTCTGAATCGTTTGTCCGACGAGTGGCAAAGACAAGGCCAGAACACTGCGGCGCCTGGCGACTGGCTACTGGCTGCCGGCGGGGCGTTCGTAGACCCTCTTCCCGCCGAGCCACGTTGACGACACGCGCGTACTAAGGATTTCGGAAGCAGGGATTGTCATGATATCGCGATCGAGGATCACGAAATCCGCGTACTTGCCGGGCGCAATCGATCCCATCGTCTTTTCCTGGAATCCTGCGTACGCAGCCCAGATCGTCATTGCCTTGAGCGCTTCATCACGCGTCATGACCTGCTCGGGATACCATCCGCCCGGCGGCCAGTTGCTGGCATCCTGCCGCGACACCGCACTGTGAAATGAGATCAATGGATTCACTTCCTCTACCGGGAAGTCGCTTCCATTTGGAATTACGACACCGGTATTCAACAACGATCGCCACGCATACGCGCCCTTGATACGCTGTGGGCCGACGCGCGCCTCCGCCCATCGCATGTCACTGGTCTGATGACTCGCCTGCATCGATGGAATGACGCCCATCTTCGCAAAGCGTGGTATGTCATCGAGGGAAATCACCTGCGAATGCTCGATGCGAAAACGATGATCGGCCTTCGGCACCACCTTGAGCGCCGCATCATATGCATCGAGCACGATGCGATTGCCGCGATCACCAATTGCGTGAACACCAACCTGGAACCCATAGCGCAAAGCCTGCGTTGCAATGCGTTGAATTACCGCGGGCGGAGTGAGAAGTAATCCAGTGTTGTTGTGGTCATCCGAATATGGGGCCAGCAGCGCCGCGCCACGTGACCCAAGCGCTCCATCTGCGTAGAGCTTGATGCTGCGCACCCAGATTCTACCGTCGTACAGCGCACTGCGCGGACCAACATTGAAATAATGTCTTACGTCCGTCGTGTCGCTTCCGGATATGAGAACGTAGTTGCGGAGGTTGTACTTCCCTTCCCGTGCGAGCGACTCGTAGATGTCGATTGTGCTGCGCGACGCACCAGCATCATGAATCCCGATCAGGCCCCACTTGTTGGCCTCTGCAATCGCGGCAAGGATTGCCTCGCGGGTCTGCTGTTTCGTGGGCGCGGGGATTACGCGATCCAGCAGATCGCCCGCGTTATCGACAAATACTCCTGACGGTGAGCCGTCTCCATTTCTCTCGATTCGACCGCCTTCGGGATCACGCGTTGCAGCGGTTATTCCTGCGGCTTTGAGCGCCATCGCATTGACAAGGACCGCATGCCCATCGATACGGGTAAGTACGACGGGATTGTCCGGCACCGCGCGCGACAGGGCTTCATGCGTCGGAAATTTCTTGTCAGGCCAGAGATTCTGATCCCACCCTCGCCCAAGAATCCATTCGCCGGGCTTCGCAGTCTTCGCCCGCTCCACCACCTTTGCGATCACTTCGTCATAGGACTTGGATCCGGCGAGCTGAACGTTGCGAAGCGATGTGCCGAGCCCGAGCAGATGCGCATGCGCGTCGACCATTCCCGGGATGACAGTCTGTCCCTTTGCGTCGACGACACGAGTAGACGGTCCCGCAAGAAATCGCGCCTCGCGGTCCGAGCCGACGAAAACAATTCGTCCGTTGCGAACCGCGAACGCACTCGCGCGCGGCCGCGCATCGTCTACCGTATAAACGTTGCCGTTGACGACGATGAGATCCGCCTTCGCGGCAGCTGCCTGCGCACTTGAAGCGCGGGATCCAACAGTGATCACGGCGAGCGCAAATGCCGCCGCGTGTATTAGTCTCTGAATTTGCATGCGTCATTCTGCGCAACACGCTGGGGTTTTTCCAGATGACAACGCATCCCGGCATGCTGTACCTTCGAGCATGATCCGGCGGATTCTTTGTTCACTAACAATCACGCTCGCGGCGTGCGGCCGCGTCGGCTCTTCGCCGGTCCCCGAGCCAGCAATCTGGCTGTTGTCGTCACCGGTTCTCGCCGCCGATTCGATTATCGCGCCGTTGCAGGGCGGACTCGTTGTGCTCGATACTGCGACCATCAGACCGGTGCTGAAAGCCCGGGGCGGATCGGAGTCAGCGAACACAATCGCAACCTTCACAACTTATCAGGGCACGCGATATCACCCGGAAATGATTCGCGCGATCACGGAAGATTCGGCCGTCGTGATTCCATTCAGTCGTGCGGTCGTCACTGCCGCGAGCGGAGCCGGCAAAGGACTGTTGCTCGATGCACAGGAAATGCCCGCCGAGGATGTGCCGCGATTAATTAGAATGCTGCGCGGTCTCGCATCGGCGCTGCGAGACCGAGGGCGCACTCCTTTCGGCGTGATCGTTCCAGCGAGTGACACGCTCGCATATCCCGCTGAAGAGCTTGCGCGAGCCGCAGACCTGGTCGTGGTACGATTCGGCGATGCGCACCGGCCTGGAACTCCCGCCGGTCCGCTTGCAACTCCTGAAGTCGTGCGCCGCGAGCTCGGCATACGGCTCAATGGACTCGGAGCGAGCAGGCTCGCGGCAGAATTTCCCCTGTACGGTTACATATGGAATCGCGACAGCTCCACGAGAGCAATCACGTTTCGCGAAGCAAACGCGATTCTGCTTCAGGAAGCCGGAGCATTCCGGCGTGATCCCGCATCGCGGTATCTCACCGCATCCCTTCAGAACGGGTCTACGATCTGGGTGCCCGATGCGGAAACAATCAGGTCACTGATTGCAGTAACTCAGAGCCGCGGAGTGAACACAATCGCGCTGACCGGGATCAACGGCGCTGATCCCGCAATCATCGCTGGAGTATCAGAACTCAGACGATAAGAAGCTCAGTCTGATATTTCGCCGGCGTGATGATGACTTCGCCTTTGCCCATCCACGCATTTACTTCGCTGCGCATTCCAACATCGCCCGCGAGATAAATACCGGGCTCGATCGAGAAGCCGACTCCCGGAATAAGCTCGCGCTCCTCGCGCGTCTCGAGATTGTCGATGTGCGGGCCCGACCCATGAAGATCGCGCGCATCGATCGAGTGGCCGGTGCGATGAAGGAAGTTGTCACCGTATCCGCGGGAGCTGATCAGCTGCCGAACAGCGTCATCGACTTCGCCGCCACGGACTGGCTCGCCAGCCACAGTGCGCTCCTCGAGAAGTGAAATAGCAGCGTCGCGTCCATCACGCACGGCAAGCCAGACCTTCATGTCGCGGTCGGAAGGCTGGCCAAGTGAGCCCATCCATGTCTGGTCGGCAAAGACACCGCCCTCTTCGCGAGCCCAAAGGTCGATGAGGAGAATATTGCCTCGCTCGATGCGCGCGCTGCCTGATGGCGACGGCTCGAAATGAGGATTGGCTGCATTTGGGCCGATCGCGACGATTGGTCCGTGATCGGTATTCAGTTTCTTTTCAGAGAATTGTCCGAGTATCCATTGCTGAAGCTGATACTCGCTGAGAGGCGATCCTGCACTCGCAGCTTCACCAGCACGCTTGAATGCATCACGTGCAATTGTCGCGATCACTTCGGCTGCCCGCTTGTGTGATGCCAGATCCTTGTCCGACCAGACCGCATAAAAACGGCTGACAAGATTTGCGCTCGAAACGACTTCCGCTCCGGCGGCGCGCACCATTTCGATCACGCCTGCTGGAACCCTGTCGAGATAGGGAACCGCATCACCCGGCGAATATTCCATCGCGACGCGCTTGCCGTTCACTGTCGTATTCAGCTGTGATTCAAGCTCGCGCCATCCGCTGTAAACGGTCTTGTTCCACTCGGAGGGCCAGGTCTTCCACGGACCTTGCTCGATTGCGTGAGTGATTGCGGTGGGCTCGCCTGATTCCGGCACGTACACGAAAATCCTGCGAGTGCCCATGCCTTCCCGCGGGAGCATTCCGACCGCGACAGGATTCAATCCGTGAAAATCGAATATGAGCCAGCCATCGAGCCCGGCTTCCGCGAGTGCAGCCTGAACCTCGGGCAGACTTTCCTTATTCAGCATTGGATTTCACCTGTGGTGTCGCCCACTCCGCGCGCCATTCGCACGCGCCTTCATTGCGAGCTGAACATTGAATATGCTCGACGGGTGGAGTTGTGCCGGTCAGCAGTCCAATGAGCTCGCGGAAAGCTTCGCCGTAAAACGCGCAGCCGCCTGAATCAGGCGAGCCGTTCACTGTCACCGAATTCGGTACACGCAGGGTGACGTGCGATCCACTTTTTTCCAGCGAGCCGCCGAAATATTTCTCGGCGATCGTGCGCAGCTGCTTGAGAGCCATTGGCAGGCTCATGAATCGAGGCAGCGTGCTGATGGAACCGCGCGTAGGGGCGGCGATCGATTCGTAGACGTCGTTTGCGAGTATTGACCCTGCTTTCCTGAAAAGCTCATCGGCATCGGGGCGTCTGCCGATCAAGGTTCCCAGGCCTTCTGCTTCGGCGAATGGAATCTTCTGCCCGCGCTTCATTGCCTCCGTGTAGCGTCTGATCTGGGTGTAAACAGTGTCGCTCAGGCCAAGTCGCTTGTTCCGGAGCTCCGGCACATATTCCGTGTCGGTCTGATCCTGCGGTGTGTCGATCCTGCGTATGGATTCGAGGAGACTGAGCGGGATGCGGGCGTTGACGGCGTCGGACATTCAGGTGAAAGCGGGATTTGATTCGAGCGAAGAAACATATCGCTCTTGTGAAGTCCAACAAAATCCCAGGCGTCGTGCCGTCAGTTCAGAGGGCGGCG
>DASUXX010000095.1:0-7039 GCA_036377755.1 Gemmatimonadaceae bacterium | reverse complement strand
CCTTATAGTCAACGGGTCCTTAATCCTCATAAGGTCCTCCGACTCCTTAATCCTCATAAAAGTCCTCGGATCATCACTGATGAGGACCAATGAGGACTAATGAGGACAGGCTCACGTTGGGGCGGGGTTTGTTCTAGGTTTGGTGGACGGCTCGGGTGGCGAAACCGGTAGACGCGAGGGACTTAAAATCCCTTGGCCCAAAGGCCATGCGGGTTCGATCCCCGCCCCGAGCATTTCTAGCCGACTCTGCTCCCTTATCGTATGTTGATTTACGATCTGGCAACCGGAGCTCACTATGGCGAAGAACGGACTGCAGCAGAACAAGAAAAATGAGAATGGCGCCGCGGCAGCCGCAGCCGCAGTGCCTGAAAGCATCGACCAGGTCCGCGATCTTCTGTTCGGAAGTCAGATGCGAATGGTCGATGCTCGCATTCAGAGTCTCGACGAAAGACTTTCTCATGAGACGAGCGCGATGCGCGCGGAGTTCGGGCGCCAGATCAACGAGCTCGACGACGCAATCAAGAAGGAGCTCGCGCGTCATTCGGAGCGGCTCATGGCAGAGCGGACCAAGCGCATCGATGATTTGAAAGCATTGAGTGCGGAGCTGCGCGAGGCATTGAAGAGTCTCGAGAAGCGACACACGAATCTCGAGGAAGCCGCGGGTCTCGCCGATGCGGAGCTGCGCGATCACATGCTGAGGCAGAGCGCCGCGTTGACTACGGATCTGAATCGAACGAGCGATCGCATCACGTCCGAGCTCAATCGCATCACGACGCAGCTGCAATCAGACAAGCTCGACTCGTCTCTCATTGCGCAGGGTCTCACCGAGCTCGCATCAAAACTCGTTCCGGCGCAGGCAGGGAAGAAGCAAGCTAGAGCCTGAGGCGGCACAGCCGCATGACAGTGAACTTCGAGTCGTCCGACAATTCCCCGAACGGGGCTGATCGCGCAGCGGAATTCGACGCGCTGCGACGGCTTCTCGTTGGTCCTGAACAGAGCAGGATCGACGAGCTGTCGGACGAGATCGAATCGCGCGAGCTGACATCGGAAGAGCTCGCGGAAAAACTGCCCGAAGCAATCGCACTTCGCGGGAGCCGCGACGATCAGCTCGGCAAATCACTCGGCCCGACTATCGAGACTGCACTGCGGGAGTCGATCCGCCGTGACCCGCAGGAAATGGCGGCCGCGATTTTTCCCGTGCTGGGTCCGGCAATTCGCAAATCGATCGCCGAGACCATGGCGTCGCTGGTGCGATCGATCAACAGTGCTGTCGAGCAGAGTCTCTCAATACAGGGAATGCGATGGCGCGTCGAATCATGGCGCACCGGAGTTGCGTATCCTGAGATCGTCATCAAGCACGCTCTTGTATATCGCGTCGAGCAGGCGTTCCTGATTCATACCGAGACAGGTCTTCTGCTGGAACATGTTTCCGCGCCGGAATTGAATGTGCCCGATGCGGATCTCATATCGAGCATGCTCGCTGCGATTCAGGATTTCGTTCGCGACTCTTTCAATCCGAACGAAGGTGCGATGCTGCGTACCTTCAGTGTCGGCGAGCATACTGTGCAGGTGGAGCCTGGCCCGCGCGCATTGCTTGCGATTGTGATTCGCGGACAGGCTCCGAACGACCTGCTCATAAAACAGCAGGATGCGCTCGAGACAATTCATCTCGAGTTCGCGAGTCAGCTCGCTGATTTCAACGGTGACGCAACGGCATTCGTGCCATCGCGCCCGTTGCTCGAGGGTTGTCTCGAGACGGTTCTCTCAACCCGCAAGCCGAGAGGCAAAGCCGCATGGCTTCGCTGGGTTATTCCGCTTGCCATAATGATTCTTGTGCTCGCGGGTCTCTGGATTCGCGCGACTGTTCGATGGAGCAGGGCACTTGCGGCACTCAGGGCAGAGCCTGGAATTGTCGTTGTGGATGCGTCGCGTGGATTTGGCGGATGGCATGTGTCGGGTCTCCGTGATCCGCTCGCGCGCGATCCCTCGCAGGTTCTGGCTGCTGCTGGAATCACGCCTCGCTCGATGACAGGGAAATGGGAAGGGTATCTCTCGCTCGATCCACAGCTCGTATCTCTTCGTGCGCGTCACGCAGTCGATTCCCTGAGGCGGCAGATCCAGTCTGACCGGATATTGTTCGCGCCGGGATCATCACAGCTCGACCAGACCGCACTCGCAAAGCTCACTTCGATCGCTGTGACGTATCGCTCTCTCGAACAGGAAGCTGCACGATTGAATGGTGCGGTTCGTCTCGAGCTGCAGGGACGCACGGATCCGAGCGGAACAGATCAAACAAACGCCGCGCTTGCTGCGAACCGGGCCGCGGCGGTCGCGGGCTGGCTGGAGTCATCGGGCATCGCCGCGCAGCAGCTTGCGCAGAATGCTATCGCGACGGCGAGTCCAATAGTGGCGCAGGATTCAGCTGAGCGCGCGCGAATCAATCGGAGTGTCTCGTTTAGAGCTACATTCACCGCCGGCCAACCACGCAAGGGCAATCGATGATCCAGAAGAAGATCTGCATGGTCGGAGTTTACGGCACGGGCAAGACATGCCTCGTCCAGCAGTTCGTGCATTCGATTTTCTCGGTGAAATACCTGAGCACTGTTGGAGTGAAGATCGACAAGAAGCAGGTAAGGATCGGCGATCAGGATGTCACGCTCATGCTGTGGGATCTCGAGGGTCGCGACGGCACACGCGATGTGAGCGCGAGCTATGTCCGCGGCGCGCACGGTATCATTTACGTCGCTGACGGCACGCGTCCGGAGACCGTTGAACAGCTTGGTGACCTGCGGCGGATAGTCGTGGATGAAATCGGCGAGACGCCATCGGTAATTGCGCTCAACAAGTTCGATCTCAAGGACCAGTGGAAGCTTTCAGCCACTGATGAATCGTCGGCAGGCGGAGCGGATTTCCATCGGCTTCGCACTAGCGCGAAAACCGGAGAAGGAGTCGAGGCGGCGTTCGAGTGGCTTGCTGAAAAAACCGTAGCCGGTACGGAGAAAGGATCATGAGCGTGAAGATCGACAGCTTCGGAGTGACCGACATCGGAAAAAAGCGGCAGGTCAATCAGGACAACTTTCTGATTGCGGATATCGCAAAGACAGTCCAGGTGCGCCACTCGAGCCTCTCGACAGACACCCTCGGGGGGAAGTTCGGCGAGGCAGGAGGTCACCTTTTTGTAGTTGCCGATGGCGTCGGCGGCGGGCCCGATGGAGATCGCGCAAGCGAGGGAGCGATTGCTGCGCTCCTTACATATGTCACTGAAGCTGTGGGGTGCTTCAACGAAGTATCTGTGACGAAAGAGCACGAGCTGTTCGAGAGTCTCGAGCGGACGGTCCGCGAGGTCCATGAAAATCTGAAGGCGGAAGCGGAAGGCAGGCGGCGCGAGACGCCGGCTACGACGTTGACAATGGTCCTGCTCATCTGGCCCCGCGCGTATCTGATTCATGTCGGCGACAGCAGGGCATACGTACGCCGCGGTTCGAGAGTTCAGCAGCTCACACGAGATCAGACATTCGGCGAATACATGGTGAGCCTCGGCGCATGGACTGAAGAGCAGGCAGCCACTGCACGTCCCGCGGCTGCTCTGTCGAGCGCGATCGGAGGTTCGGAGCTCGATCCTGTTGTGGGACTGATCGATCTCGAGCCGGGTGATGGCTTGATGCTTTGCACCGACGGCCTCACCAAGCATGTGGATAACGACAAGATCGCAGCGATTTTCGGAAATTCAGGAAGCGCCGAATCGGTGGGAAAGCAGCTTCTCAGTGAAGCGCTCGACGCGGGCGGCACCGACAATATTGCTGTGATTGTAGTGAATAGCGCGGAACGCGCGAACTAGCTACTGGCAGTGGCCAGTAGCTAGTAGCCAGCAGCTAGTCGCGGCAGTTAGAAAGGAAGATCTGCGTCGTCTGGAACAAGCGGTGCACCTGGCAGTGGCGTCCACTCTGTCGAAGCGTCTGACTTGACCTCGACGACTTCCTCCGACGTCTTCTTATCTCCCGGCTTTGCCGGCCAGATCACTCCATCGCACGAGCGATCGCGGCACTTGAAGTCCGGAGCGCGCGGGTTTCGCTTGGTGAGGCGATTGTCCCACATTCTGCCGCCGCACTTGGGGCAGCTTTCTTCATCGAGCGCGCGCGCAGGCTTGCGTGCCGGCGCCTTTGCGTCTGCTGCGTCCTCTGCACGTTCGACTGTGTCGCCCTGCTTGCGAGCATACGCAGCCGCCGGATCTTCGAGAGGCTTTGCAAATTTGCCGTCGCCATCGAGCTCGACCCAGTTCTGCCCGTAGTTGTAGAGCTCGTTGGCAATGCCGAAGCGAACTGCTGCGCGCTTGAAAGCGTCGGTAGCGGCCTGCTTGTAATCGCGGCCGGTTCCAACGTCTTCGCGCACGACGCCAAGAACCTGAAGCCGTGCCTTGAACGAGCACGTTGCTTCACCACCGGGCTCATGACCGAGCGGTGGAAGCGGTGTCAGCGTGAGGTCCCACTCACCAGGGACGATCTCGTCGAGCCGCTCTCTTACTGTATTGGCTTCCACGTACGCAACAAAGCGTGCGAGGACTTTTCCATCGCGTGTAATGGGCTTGCCGTCCTGGCGCCATGCGATGGCATCTCCAGGCAGGGGTGCTGCAAGCCGTGCCCACACATCTGCGGGCGCCTTGTAGATATCGTTTGCTGCAATCATCTCTGTCCTTCCCGTTGTAATCCTTATCGACTATGTCTGATGAACTTTCTCACATCGGACACGGCGGGGCATTGAGCACCATGCTCGCAGTACCAGCCATGCCTGTCGAAGAAAACGAGGTGCATGTTTTTGCTCTTCTCGTTCTTCTCTTCGACGCGGAAAACGCGCTCCACTGAGGTGCCTTTTCCACAGATCAGGACCGGGTCTTTTTCCGTTACCCGAACCTTGCGTACAGCCTCCGGTTTCCCTTTGCTGGACTTGCCTTTTACCCCCCTTTTGACCGGCAACGTAACTCCTTGGTAATACAGCACTTACGAGACGCAGATTCGGCGTCTCTTCGGGCTTTCAAATTAGCGTTTTTCATTGTGGAAATCAAGGGTTTTCCACAAAAAACGCGGCGGCTGGCTACCGGCATCTGGCAGCAGGCAAGGCGCGCTTTGCCAGTTGCCAGTAGCAAGCCGCCGTCAGCGGCAGTTTTGGCCTGCGTTGTGCGACCACCAGCACGCGAATCTCAGTGGAGTTTTGTATGGATCGTGGTATGGATTTTCTGAAAAGTCAGGTCAGCAATGCAGTGATGCAGCACAAGACCTTCCTTGAAGCGCTCGAGGATCACGAGGGGCAGGCAGAGGATCCGCGCTTTCGGGATCTCTGCAGCAGACATATCGCGAGGGTGCGCGAGCATCAGCGGATGCTCGAGGACTATCAAAAAACGCTGGGCGCCGAAGCCGGTGAAGGAAAGAAGTTTCTCGGAGCCGTCCTCGGAAAAGCCCGCGATCTCGCGGACGCCGCACGCGAAAGTGATTTCCTGCGGCTTGTCGGAGACATCGTCATGTCACGTCAGGCCGAGGATACGTTCAAGACCTTCCGTGATGCAGGGCGCGCGCTTGGCAACACGCAGCTCGCACAGATCGGTGAGATGGGCGAGCGCCATCACGATGAGTACAATCGTGAAGCGAACCGGCTCGTGCAGCTGATGTTCATCGAGCATGTGCGCGGAGTTGAGCCGGGAACAGCTGTCGATACTGCCAGCGCCAGCCTCTGATACCGAGAACTTCAGGTACGGCTGAGACAATCCAGATCGGAGTTCCCAGTTGGAGAGTTGCCAGTTGCCAGAATTGAAAAACTGGGAACTGGCAACTTCACTTCTGGCAACTCCGATCTGGTTTGTAACCGGCCCATTTCGGATACCAGATATATTTTCCCCTCATGACTGATGTAGTCGCTCTCGCTGCTGAGCTGCTCGCAATTCCCTCATTGTCGGGAAGCGAAAAAGCTGCTGTCGATTTTGTCTCGCGCTGGCTGGTGGCGCGCGGGTGGAACGTGACTGTTCAGGAAGTATCGAAAGGCCGGGGCAACGTGTGGGCGTCACGCTCTGGTGGCGGCGTCGCATTCTCCACTCATCTCGATACAGTCCCTCCGCACATCGCGCCAAAGCTCGAATCGGAGCGGCTCTATGGTCGCGGTGCATGCGATGCAAAAGGAATTGCCGCGGCGATGATGGTCGCTGCGGACAGGCTTGTTCAATCAGGCGAGAACAGAATCGATCTTCTCCTCGTTGTCGGCGAAGAGCAGGGATCTGATGGAGCACGCGCTGCGAATAATCTTTCACCGAAAACGAAGTTCCTCGTGAACGGTGAGCCCACCGAGAGCAAGCTGGCCAGCGGCGCGAAAGGCTCCCTGCGAGTAACGGTTCGCACTCGCGGAAAAGAAGCGCATTCAGCGTATCCGCACCTTGGACAATCTGCGATCGAGCCGCTGATGAAACTCCTTCCGACTGTTCACGATCTGCCATTGCCGAAAGACGATGTGCTCGGCGAGACAACGGCGAACATCGGACTCATTCGCGGAGGTACGGGAGCCAACATCGTTCCATCACATGCGGAAGCAGAGATGATGCTCCGCCTTGTCGGTGATGTTGCCCCGGTGAAAAAATTGATCAAGGAGTGGGCGAAAGGCCGAGCGGAGATCGAGTTCGGGTCGCACATCCCGGCGCAGAAATTCCATGTAGTAGATGGATTCGAAGTCGCACCGGTTGCCTACACGTCGGACATTCCATTGCTGTCACGATGGGGAACGCCGCTGCTATTCGGACCTGGGTCGATTCACGTTGCGCACACGCCGGATGAGCACATCGACGTCAATGAGCTTCGTGCGAGTGTAGACGCATACGAGAGGATAGCGAGGCAGCTGCTGGCATCATGACGTTCAATCCACCACCGGGAAAAAAGTGGCCCGTTGCAATCCTTGGCGCGACGGGAGCAGTCGGCCAGACATTCATTCGGCTGCTCGCGAATCATCCGTGGTTCGAGGTAAAGGAAGTCGCTGCATCGGAGCGCAGTGAAGGCAAGCCGTATCG
>DASUXX010000094.1:0-5775 GCA_036377755.1 Gemmatimonadaceae bacterium | reverse complement strand
CGAGCGAATATCGAGAGACCGGTTGCAGACACTTCTCGACCGTGCAGAAGGGTGCCGGGTTGCAGTTGTTGGCGATGCGATGCTCGACGTCTACCTGCGCGGCGACGTCGATCGTATCTCACCGGAGGCCCCCGTCCCTGTCGTTCGAGTCAGGGAGCGAAAGCTTGCCCTGGGCGGCGCGGCAAATGTTGCAAACAACATCGTCACAATCGGCGCAACGTGTGAGCTCGTCGCTGCAGTGGGTGATGATGTCGCCGGAGCAACGCTTCGCGATATGCTGCGCAAAGTGAAAACCGAGACGCGCTCTCTCGTCAAGGTCGGCCGGCCGACTACTACCAAGACCCGCGTAGTCGCGAGATCGCAGCAGCTCGTGCGGTACGATGAAGAGGACGACGCCGATCTCAACGAAGAAGAAACTGCGATGCTTCTCGAAGCTCTTCGCACCGCGGTCGATTCAGCCGATGCGCTCGTCCTCGAGGACTACAACAAGGGCGTCCTGGTTCATTCAGTGATCCGGTCCGCCATCGAATGGGCGAATGAGAAAGGAATTCCTGTAATCGTCGATCCCAAGTACAGGAATTTCTTCGCATATCGCGGCGCGACGATCTTCAAGCCCAACCGCCGCGAGCTCGAGTCAGCGCTGGGCGCCGCAGTGGATCTCGACGTTCCGGAAGCGCTCCCCTCCACCTTCGAGCGCCTCGGAGTGGAACATCTCCTGCTTACACTCGGAGAGCGCGGCATGGCGCTCATCTCGGCAGATGGCGAAGTCGGCCGGATTCCCACCACCGCGCGCGAGGTTTACGATGTTGTAGGCGCCGGCGATACGGTGACTGCCTATCTCGCAGGCATTCTTGCGGCGGGCGGATCGCCTGCAGAGGCGGCGATAGTTGCGAATTTTGCAGCGGGGGTCGAGGTCGGAAAGCTTGGCGCTGCAACTGTGAGCAAGGCCGAAGTCCTCGAGGCCTACGACGATTTCAACGGAGCGCAGCCGCACTAAGGTCTGCACCGTACGGAGAATCATTGAAAGAATTCATGCGCGCCGCTGCGGTTGCGGCCGTTGTGTTTCTTGGAGCGGCGCAAAGGATCGAATCTCAGATACCGGTAGATTCGGTTCCGGCAAAACCGGTTGATTCCGCTGCGGCGCCACGGTCCGATACCACTTCGCGTATCGTGATTGCGTCGATTCCGCAAATCACTCCTGACTCGATTGCTGATTCCCTTCTCCAATGCGGGATGCCTCGTAATGAGGTCCGCCTGCGCCGCGCAGGCGTTGCAGCAGCATTCGTTGCCGGGAATGGAATCCTGTACAGCTACTTCAAGCAAGCCTGGTGGTCTGGCGAGCGAGCTGATCATTTCTTCTTCCACGCGGACTGGGACCAGAATTTCCGCGATCAGGACAAGTTCGGTCATGCGTTTGGCGGATATCACCTCGCGCGATTTGGAAAAGCCTTTCTGCGCAGCGGCTGCATGTCGAATACCAAGGCGATCGCGTGGAGCGCAGCGTACGCTGCCGTATTTCAACTGCAGATCGAAGTCTGGGACGGCATGTTCAAGAAGTACGGATTCTCATACGCCGATCTTCTTGCCAACACTGCAGGAACGGCTCTCGCCGTACTGCACGAGACACATCCAAAAACGCGAGCGATCAAGCCGACCATTTCGTATGCGCCGAGCGCGGCGATGCGAAATGCTGACAACATTCCCGGTGAGCTTCGCCCGTCACTCGACTACACGGGCCAGACGTATTGGCTGTCGGCTGATATCGATGCATTGCTGCCGCAGAATGCAAAACCGTACTGGCCGGGATTCCTGCGCGTTTCTGTCGGCCATTCGATCACGGACTGGATAGATCCGCGCACAGGCGCAAATTTGCGCGCCAGGCGGAAGATTTTACTTTCGCTCGACTTCGATGCGGAAAAACTTCCAGGGGAAAACAGAATCTGGAAAACCTTCAAGCGACAATTGAGCTACATCAGACTGCCCGCTCCGGCAATTCAGATCGCACCCGATACGAAGATCATCGGCTGGTACAAGTGATCGCGCGGTTTATCTGCGCGCTCTCTTTCGTGGCTGGTGTATCTACTGCCTATGGACAGGCGTCGCCGTATCTGCCGACGGACGACATCGCATACCGTTACGCTGACGCGCTGATTGCGCGCGGTGTGCTCGAAGGCCTCTCTTCAATGGAGAGGCCTTATCACGTTGGCGATGTGCGGAATGCAATCGAGAAGGCGCAGGCGCGGACACAAAGCCGCGTGATCGCGAGCTATCTCGATGCACTCTCACAATCGATCGTTCGTTACGAGCTGCGCAAAGCATCTGACACCCCGGAGACGCGCGCGCCATTCAGGGCGAAAGCATCCTTCGATTTCTATGCGACGGCGCAGACATCAGCGCTGCGTGAGCTCATGCTCGCGGACTGGAACGAAGATGTGAAGCCTGGTATCGGCGGCTACTTCGTAATGGGTGGCGGACATCTCGCTGCATCAGTGCGCGCTATTCTCGACAACCGGTTGAATGTCGATCCTGAATTTGGTGGAAGAAAAGACCGCAGCATCGCGGGCCGCACTGAAGACGCATATATCGGCGGCAGATGGAAGTATGCCGAGGCATCGTTCGGCCGCGTTGGCCGATCATGGGGCCCAATTGGCTTCGCAGGCCTTCAGCTCGGCAACGATGCGTACACCTACGATCACCTGTACTCGAGATTCGGGGTTGAGAAGATCCATCTCTCGACTGTCGTTGCGCGCCTCGAGAATTACGTGCTCGCACCGGGAGTTGAATCGTCGCGTTACTTCTCGACGCATCGTCTTGCATTCAATCGCGGACGTTTCGAGGGTGGACTGAGCGAGTCGTTTCTTTATTCAGGCGTGGGCCGCGGGATAGAGTTTTCGCTCGTCAATCCATTCAATGTTTATGCGTTGAGCTGGCGCAATGAGAAGACTGACGGGAATCTGAGTTTCGGCGGCGATCTCGCTTACCGATCGGGCCGGTTTGGAACGTTCAGCACCCAGGTTCTGATCGACGATATCCAGATCGACCGATGTGATACGATCTGTCACGAGCCATCAGCTTACGGGCTCACATTTTCTGCTGAAGGTTTGCCACTCACCGGCGATCAAAAGTGGTTTGCCTCCTACACGCGAGTCTCGAGTCTCACGTATCGCACCCCCAACGTTGCGGAGCGTTATGCGATTTACGGTGTGGGACTGGGCCGCGGGTGGTCGGATTATGACGAGACGCGGGTCGGAGCTGATCTGGCTGTGATACCGAGAGCTCCCCTGCGATTGTATGTCGCATATCGGCGTCAGGGGGAAGGCGACTATCGTGACCCCTATCCACCTGTCGAAGCCTACGCGACAACACCTGGAATATTTGAAGGAACTGTCTGGAAGACTACACGTGTTGGCTTGAGCGGGGCGTTCACGGTCGGGCGTGATATCTCGATTTCCGGTGATGGTGGTGTAAACCGGTCCGTGAACCGCTTCAATTCTCCCGGACTTTCCAGGACGATTTTCGAGGGTCGGGCTCGAATTGCGTGGATCCCGCGGTGGTTGATCCGATTTGATTGAATATCGCGTTCGGCGTTCGCCGTCGTGCGTTTGCCGTTTTGCGTTATACGGACAACGGCCATCGGATGACGGCGAACGCCAAACGCGATAGCTCCAGATACATGCTCCCCCAGGAACCGATGTCGTTTTAAATTCAATCTCGAGGGCCCTTAGCTCAGTCGGTTAGAGCAGCGGACTCATAATCCGACGGTCGCTGGTTCGAGTCCAGCAGGGCCCATTTCCAACCAAACGAGAATTCACTGTGAACGACACGCGCAAGTGTCGTCGCACCAAGTGCTTCCAGTGTGATAGGACTGGGGTTAGCTTGAGCGTCGGAAGCGGTCCAGAGTTTGCTTTCGTAAAGTACTTTGTGGTATTAAAGTGAATCTTGCAAAGGTCGCGTAGCTCAGCTGGTTAGAGCGCTGCTTTCACACAGCAGAGGTCCGGGGTTCGAGTCCCTGCGCGACCATCCACCTCTGTCTCGCCGAAAGCAGCGGGACAAACACTCAAGAACCCATTCACTCGATGAATTCAATCAAGCTGCGGTTACTCGCTGTCGCCGCATTTCTTTTCATCGTGCCGTCGCTCTCTCCGGCGCAGACACCAGAGCAGGTCCTGCAGAATCCCCAGCTCCTCCAGGAGCTGCGCTCGAGAATCATGTCGAGCGGGCTCACTCCCGATCAGGTTCGCGCAAGACTCCGCGCAGAAGGCTACCCGGAAACACTGCTCGACGCGTACCTCGGCCAGGGCGAATCAGTCGACGCATCCGCAGCTGCGGGAGCCGGCGCTTCACAGGATGACATCCTCCAGGCGATCGCCGCACTCGGAATCGTCGACACAGTCGACGCTCTCACAATGCGGTGCGCATCGCCTTCAATCAATGACACGACCCTCACTGCCGCTGATACAGTAAATATCGGACGGGTCCAGGCGCTCGCGCGCAAAGCTGCAATTCGCAAAGCGTGCGCCGACCGGAACGCGCGGCTTGGATTGAGCGACAGCGCCCAGGTGCGCAATGCCATCGATTCCGGCTTTGTCATCTTCGGATTGAACACGTTCCGCGAGAACAACTCCCTCTTCGATCCCAACCTCAACGGTCCTGTAGATGCTTCGTATCGCCTCGGACCGGGTGATCGCCTCGCCCTCATTCTCACAGGCGACGTCAACGCAGCATACACGCTCGACGTCACGCGTGAGGGATTCATCGTCGTTCCGCAGGCAGGACAGATATACGTCGCTAATCTCACACTTGGTGAGCTCGAGAACATTCTCTACACGCGGCTGGGAAGAGTTTACTCCGGCGTCCGTCGCGGAGCCGGCGCGACAACGAGATTCTCGATCAGCCCGGTACGTCTCCGCACAAATCAGATATTTGTACTCGGCGAGGTCCTGACGCCTGGTTCTTATCGAATCTCCAGCGCAGCGACTGCCCTCTCTGCGCTCTATGCTTCCCGCGGTCCAACGGACAATGGAAGCCTGCGCAACATTCAGATCAAGCGCGGTGGCAAGACTGTCGAGACGCTCGATGTCTACGACTATCTCATCAATGGTGACGCATCACACGATGTGCGGCTTCAGAACGGCGATGTCGTATTCGTTCCCGTCCGCACGGCGCATGTGAGAGTCGTTGGCCAGGTCATTCGTCCCGCAACGTACGAGCTCAAGGCGAATGAAACACTCGCGGACGCAATTCGATTTGCGGGCGGATTCACCGCAACCGCATCGACGCGGCGTGTGCAGATCGAGCGAATTCAATCGCCTGCCGAGCGTGCGCTGGGTGGACGTGATCGCGTGACTCTCGATATCTCGCCTGTCACGCTGACGCGAGGCGGACCGGGTGATATCGCAATGCGCGACGGCGACGTTGTTCGCGTATTCCCTGTTGCCGAGCGCGTGCGCAATCGCATCGCAGTCGAAGGAAATGTCTGGCAGCCTGGAACTATCGGTCTCACACCGGGGATGAACGTCGCGCAGGCATTGCGCGCTGCAGGCGGCGTGAAGCCGGATACCTATCTCGGTCAGATTCTTATCTCGAGACTCAATCCCGACTCCACGCGCACTCAGCTTCACGCGAGTCTCGCCGATACAACGGGCCGAGTGATCGGAGATTTCCCGCTTCGCGAAGACGATCTTCTTCGCGTGTTCTCTGTGACTGAATTCCGTCCGACGCGATATGTCGCGATTACGGGCGCGGTCAGAAACAGCGGGCAGGTTCCGTATCGCC
>DASUXX010000093.1:0-10779 GCA_036377755.1 Gemmatimonadaceae bacterium | reverse complement strand
ATCATCGCGGCTCCGATGCGGCCATCCAGCTTGCGATCCCATGATACATGGGAGCCGATCCCCACCGGAACTCCGCGACATACTACTTCGCAGACGCCGCCGAGTGTGTCGCCGTCTTTCTTCGCCTGATCGATGAGCTCGACCATTTTCGCTTCAGCGTTCTGGTCGAGCGTGCGAAGCTGCGATTCATCGGACATCGCGTTGATGTCGTCTGGCAGCTCAGTTACCTCAGCTCTCACACCGCCTAGCTCTACTATATGAGAGCCGATCGTTATGCCGAGCTCGAGGAGCAGCTTTCTGCAGATTGCTCCTGCTGCGACACGCGATGTTGTCTCTCGCGCTGACGCACGCTCGAGAATGTCGCGCGCATCATCGCGATCATACTTGAGCATTCCCGAAAGATCGGCATGGCCTGGACGCGGTCGTGTCACCGATCTGCGTCGAGGACCTGTGTCGTGTTCATCGGGTGCGGGGTCCATCACATCGCGCCAGTTGTCCCAGTCGCGATTGCGAATCAGCATCGCGATCGGAGAACCGATTGTCTCGCCGGCTCTCACGCCGGAAAGAATCTCGGCCCCATCCTTTTCGATTTGCATTCTTCGCCCGCGGCCATATCCCTGCTGTCGCCGGGCGAGATCGCGATTGATGTCGTCGGCGAGCAGCGGAACGCCGGCCGGAATTCCCTCGAGAATCGAGACGAGGGCCGGGCCATGAGATTCACCTGCTGTTGTGAAACGGATCATTGACTGCCAAGTGTATCACTGAGGGTCGTGCCTGACAATCGAGATTGAGAGGCACGGAGAACATATCAACACGGAGTCACGGGGATCACGAAGTTTCACGGAGCTTTTCTTTTTTTGTTCTTCACCGCCGACATATCTCGTACCGATTGACCAACACAAGAAAGTCTTTCTCCGTGAAGCTTCGTGATCCCCGTGACTCCGTGTTGATATGTTCTCCGTGCCGTCTGGACACTCCAGCGGCTTCGGGAAAAAAAGAAGCCCGACCTCTCGAGATCTCGAGGCCGGGCTTCTCATTACGTCGCTGTCGATCTATTAGAGACAGCTTGTCGTGAAGTTATTCGGGAGAGTTACGATCACGACTCCGCGCGCTGTTGCGCCGACCAGAACAATCTGTCCGCTCGACTGCCGGAACGCCGCCTTGATTGGACCATTGATCGGATCGCGAATTGGAACCGTTGCAACTCTCTTGTAGCAGTAGCTATCGAAGATCTCGATAACCGGCTCAGCTGAGGCCGCGAAGACAAGCCGCGAGGAGAGCGGGAATGAATTCGGGCCTGAGTTCATTGGATGGAAGTCGAGACCAGCGTTGCTCTGCGTAGTGCCGAGTATTCCCTGGAGTCGCAGCTGTACGTTCAAGAGATACGTCGAGTCTGCACGAATTCCAGCGAGCGATCCATCGAAGTTCATCGCGACGCCCATTACCTTCGCAAAGCTGTTGGCTACGAAATCGCTGACGTCAGCAGCCTGCGAAACACCGCGGTCGACGACAGGGGTCGAGAGCGTTCCAACCTTGGTGCCCGTGAGATCAGTAACCTGAGTTACGAAGCCGCGATTGACGTCGAATGTCATGGCGCGAGTTCCGTTGACCGGTCCGCCCTCACCATATGCTGCGCGAGTGAAGTTGCCCGAGTTCCTGACGAATGTCGTGTCGCGGAACGCGAGGTCGCCCTTCTTGACCACGATCGCGTAGTTGAATTCTTCGCCGCCCGCAGTTACCGCCTTCTGGATTTGCGGGACGAGGATGGTCTCATCGCCAGTAACCGCATCGAATCTGCGAATCTCGAGTGTGTCAGCACTGTTCGGATCCTGGCCCATCGCCTGCTCGAAGAAGAAGTGAGACTTGTGAGTCATGAGATTTTCCCAGCGAAGCGTGCCGTTGTTGGTAGCGAACGGCTCGCTCTGACCCTTGGTCGGTGTCGTGGAATAGGTCAGCACCACGTCGCCACAGCCAAAGCCGGTTCCCGTGCAGGTCGTCCCGATGTATTGCGGACGATCCGAGAAATCGTATGGAGTGCGCTCGGTAACGGTGAACCCGGCCTGCGACTTCTTCGACGTCACCGTGTACACGATGATGTTCGGCAGCGGATAGCGATAAACCTCGCGTCCTGATCCACCACCATTGAGGTTGACGTAACTGATGTCGGTCGCGCCGGAGTTCGCAACGAGCAGAGTATCACCCATTGTTCCGTTGTGATCGCGCGGCCATGCAGCGATACCCCACGGACGCGATCCAACGAGAATTGCAGACTTGAAGCTTGAATCGCTCAGGCTGAATACCTCGAGCTGATTGCGCTCGATGTTGGTGAAGTAAAGCCGATCAGTACGTGGGTGATAAAGTGCATCGGCGACGGAGCCACCGTTCGGCAGCGACTTGGTTGAACCCGCGACAACTGTAACTGTATCGACTCGTTCAGCGCCGCCAGGCAGCTTGGCATAGGCGCGCACACCATTCGAATTGCGTGCGAACGCCTGCACATAGACCACCGTCGGGAATGTCGTGTAAGGCAGCCGGAGATCGAAGGTACGGATCTGCGATGTGATGCTGCCGTTGGACTGCAATGAATCCCTGGCGTCGATTGTACCTCCTGGCGTACGTCGCACTTCATAACCAATCGTGACGATGCCAGTCTGGTCGCTCGCTTCGACGTGCAGGGTATCGTTTACTTCAACGCGCGGCGTGTGAGTAAAGCTCACGACCGGTGTCGAGTTGATTGCGCTCGGCGGCTGCACGTTGAGTGTAATGGTCGGACCTGTTGTTCTCTGGCCAAGCGAATCGAGAATGAACGGAGTTACCTGAAGCGGTCCCGTCGGCGCATTGGCCGGGATGGTCAGCGTATCCAGGATCGCGACTGAATCAGGAAGCGGGCTCGAGTATGAGCTCGAGTCGGCCATCTCGAAGCTGCCTGCGGTCTTGAACCCGATCGTGCGCACCTTCACTGCAGAGCGCGCATTGATCGACATAACGAGAGACTTGCCAACAACTGCGATGCTGCCGGCAGCGGGGCTGCCGATTCGTACTTCTGCGGGCGGAACGTTTCCAACCGTCAGATTGAGCGAGTCCGTAGCGGACTTGTTGCCTGCACCGTCCGTTGCAAACGAAGTCGCAAGAACCGGCGTTCCCTTCGGTATGCTGCGCGGCACCGAGATCGTGAACGGAATTGTCGCATCCGTATTGGCGCTCGTGAACGTCGTATCGAACGACATCGTCAGACCGCCGGTGAGACTCACCTTCACGTTCTTGATGCCGAGGTTGTCCTTAACGTCGACCTGGAACGAGATCACCGTGTCGGCGCTCGTTCCACCTTTGACGAGATCGACCGTCGGCTTGGTCTTGTCCATCTGATTGCCGCCGAGTCCCGAGGAATCGCTGCTGCAGGCTGCCGTGATGAGACTCACGGCAACCGCGGCAATTCCTGCTCCGCGTCTCATGAATGAATGATTCAGCATTGTCCTGTCCTAGCGGCGCGGTGCGGATGAAACCGGGGGAACGACGGCGCGAGTCGTGAGCGCACGCTCGCCCTCGTCGATGATGTGCGGTGTTACGAGAATGAGAAGATCACGCTTCTGCTCCGACGTTCTCGTTGTTCCGAACAGTCTGCCAATGAGCGGAAGATCGACGAGGAGCGGAATGCCCGACTTGGAGCTCGTCACCTGCGTCACCGTGAGTCCGCCGATAACAGCCGTCTCGCCATCACCGACGAGCAGCTGATTGTCAGCGCGCTGCTTGCCGAAGATGAAGCCGACGTCAGACGACGCGAGCTGTGCATCGGAGTTCTCAGCGTGCAGGTTGAGAAGGATCTGTCTGTTGTTCGTGATGTGCGGTGTCACGCTCAGGATGATGCCGACTTCCTTGAGCTGAACTGTTGCACGCGGAATGTTGTTGGCGTTCTGTGGCCCACCCTGCTGACCCTGCGTTCCAAGATCGAGAACGCGAATCGGAATTTCCTGTCCGACGAGAATCTCCGCGCGACGATTGTCGAGCGTGACGATGCTCGGCTCCGCCTGAAGGTCGGCGAGGCGAACTTCCTGGAGAGCGTCGAGGAAGGACGTAAGCTGGAATTTTCCAAGAGCTGCCGAGAACACGAGTCTCAGCGCCGGGTTCACGACTCGTGCATTCGCATTTGCGATTGCCGCAAGCGCATTTCCACCGAGGAGCACGCGATCGCCCGCGATCGGCGTTCCACCACCAAATGCATCGGGAACGCCATCGCCATTGGTATCTACCGGCTTGGCAGTCGTCGGATCAGTGCGCTGCACGAGCTGGCTGAAGAACTGGTCGTTTCCCGTTCCGAGATCGTATGAGAGACCGAGCTCCTCGATGTCCGTGCGATTCACGAAGATGATCTTCGCCTTGATCGCAACCTGAGGTGTGCGGATGTCGAGACTCTTCACGTATGAGAGAAGATCCGGCATGCGTGACGCAGTCTCGGTGATGAGAAGCGTGTTCGTCGCTGTGTCTGCTGCAACTGCACCACGTGCATAGCAGCTCGTCTGAGCATTCTGCTGCGCCTGCTGAACTCCGCCAGGCGTGCAGTCACGGGCAAGAAGGCCGGTGAGCGTTCCGACGAGTGACCCGGCCTTGGCATAGTTCACCGCGACCATCTGCGTGATGAGCGGCTCGGACGCCTGCTTCGCTACGATGTTCTTGTAGCTGTCGACCGTGATGATCCCTGATGAACCATCTTCGGATGCCGCGAGACCCTGTCCCTGCAGGATTGCGCGAAGCGCAACATCCCACGGCTGATTCTTGATTTCAGCAGTAACGGTTCCCTGCACGTCTTTTCCAACAACGATCGTTCGGCCGGAGAATGCTGCGAACGCTGCGATTACATCGCGAATGTCAGCGTCCTGATATGTCACGGTGATGCGGGGCTGGTCGGAGACTGCAGCTGCGGATGAGAACTTCATCGGCGCTGCATCTGACGCGCTGTCATCATCATCCTCGACATCGTCGCTGCTGATGTCCGAGCTTGGCGTCACTGACGGATATTCAGGCGCCGTCACCTGCTTTGCAGGCTCAGGCTTCTGATAGTATGAAGCGCTTTCGGTTTTGGTCTGCTGCGCTGGCTGAGCCTGCGAAGTCGAAGCAGTCGCGGCTGCCTTGGTCGCAGCGGGCTTGTACGAATTGTCGCTGTACCACGACGCGAAGTTCGCTGCGCCACCGCTGACGGTGACTCGCACCTCGCCGTCCTTGCGCGACACTTCATATGGATGTGCTGCATCCATCTCGATTACGACACGCACCACGTTCGGCTTGAACTGCGCTGCCCGAACGTTGGTGACACCACCGCGGGCCTGGCGATCGTACGCTGGACGCGTTCCGAGAACGGCGCCCTTGAGATCGACAACCACACGGTGCGGCGACTCGAGGGTGAAATCATCAACATCAACGGACGCATCGACGCCGATTACGATCTCGGCGCGGCCAGCAGCCGGTACAACGCTCACCGACCGGACTGCCGGGGCGTTCGGGGTCTCAAAGCCTGATACCGATCTTCCCGCGCCGACTGCTGCAGCCTGAAGACTTCCAGCTGCGGGGATCAGCGCGAGAGCGGCGCAGGCCGCCAGGAACTGCCTCATTGCGTCCTCACTTTGGTTGAATCCACTGTCATTGCCAGCGTTTCCTGCCGGCTGTATCCAAACTCTTCGATACCGAACACCACGCTCTTCGCGCGGATTGCTGCGACGCGCATGCGGCCGATCTCCTGGCCCGCCTTCACGCGGTACTGCTCTTTAGTCGACATGTCGCGAAGCACTGCGACGGAATTGCGGCCCGTTGGATCGAGTGCTACCGCAACGAGCTTGAGATCGCTGAGCAGCGGGCGCAGCTCCTCAGTGTTCATGAGCGACACGAACGGATCGCGACGTCCCGTTGCGCCGTAGTTGAATGTCTCGCGATTGATCAGAACCTCGTTTGCAGCCGGCTTCTGCACTGGTGCAGGAGCAGGTGCCGCTGCGGGAGCAGCCTTCGGCGGGTTCTTGTCGTTGTTCATCGTATTCGATGCAACACGCACGACCTTGTCTTTCGACGGAGTCTGCGCGTCCGCGATTATCGTCGCGGCAGCCAGTGTCACTCCTGCGAGCCCTAATACGATGGCAATTGACTTACGTGTGATCATTATTTCGTCTCCGGCGGCAACGCGTCGCCAGTCGAGCTCGACTGATGCGCGATGTAGGTCTGGATCTGGAAATCGGTGTTGAGCGACGATTCCCCTTCCTTCACACGAACCTGTTGCTTCCTCTTGTCCTGTGGAGACTGTTGCTTCACGTCGAGCGCAACAGACGCGACGATTCGATTGAGCGAGCCCACATTGGTGAGGAACCCCGCCAGGGCGTGGTAACCGCCATTGACCGAGACCTTATAGCGATAAGTGTCGAACTGTTCGCCGACGATTACCGGCATCGGCTCTACCGAAGCCAGGTCGAGCCCAACGCGCCGCGCCGCTGTCGAAACATTCTCGAGAAGTGCAGGCACTTCGTTGGTTGTCGGCACGAGCAGATTCAAAGCCTTGAGGCTCGCTTCGTATTCCGCTGCCTGCTGCTTGAGCTTCGCAACGCTTCCATTCGCAAGATCAGCCTTTGCCTGCTGATTCTTCTTGTCGAGAACATCGACATGCTGCTGAACCGTTTCGAGCTGATCGCGCTTGGGCAGATACATGAAGTAGCCGTACGCGCCTGCGAGAGCGACCGTGATGACGGCGACCGAGATCAGGATCTGGTCGCGCTTGCTGAGATTGGCTCCGATTGCCATGTCAGTTTTCTCCAACGGTCATCGCGACCGTCTTTACGAGAAATGGAGGTGGCTTCTGCGACTCCGCCTCGAGCTGGAATTCAGTGACTTCCTTTCCGTCCACGATGACCATGTCGGATCTCGTGAGCTGCACGTTCTGTATGAACGGCGACGACTCGAGAGTCTTCATGAACAGGGTGAGCGCCTGGATATCGACGGTGTGTCCGATAATCCGGAACTTCGTTGCACGCGATGCCTCGGCCAGAACCGAATCAGCACGCGCCTTTCGCTGCGCGGCTGTCGCCTTCTTGTCGCTGTCCTTGCCTTCCTTCGCTTCTTTTGATTTGTCGCGTGCAGTGTCCTGTACGGCCGAGCTGGGCGGAACACTGGTCTGCTTGACGGAGGTCAGCCACGTATACTGAGGAAGTGAATTGCTGATTTCCTCGAGCAGATGCGGCCAGAGATAGCGGCTGTCATCGATGGACCTGATGATGGCAACCTGCTGATAGAGCGAGTCACGGGTTGCTTCGGCCTTTGTCTTGGCCTCGAGCACAACTTTATAACGTGCGGAATCCTGCATTGCGCGCTGCTCATGCTCGGTCAGTGCGCGCTCGCGGGAGCTCTGCCCGAGAAACAGGAAAGCAGTGATAGCGACGGTCGCGGCGACTGTTGCCACCGAACCGATGAGAAACTTGTCCTTTACGCTCGACGCTGCCCCGGAAACCATACCGGAGATATTGAAGTCGCGTGCCTGCGACTTTTTTGCGGAGCCCGGAAGAAGATTGACCTGAATCATGTATTAGTCCGGTGCGGGCTACTGGCGGAGTGCCAGACCGATTGGAAGCATCAGAAGCGGTGCGACCTCATCAGTTGTGAGCGACTCGAGTGCGCCGTCACGGATGTTGAGGCGCTGGAGCGGATTTGCATGCTGCACCGGGATCTTGAGGCGATCACCGAGCGTCTCGGCGAGGCCCGGGGTGCGTGAGCCGCCGCCGCAGATGTAAACCGCGCGAAGCTGCGCACCGTTACGCGAATTCCCGACGAAACCTGCTGCGCGCTCGACGCCGAGTGCGATTTCTTCCACGCGTGCGCCAAGCACTGTATCGAGCTGCGGAGAGCGATCGTAACCGCGAATGAGATTTTCTGCATCGCGTGCAGCCATACCATGCTGGCGCTGCAGGTCTTCACTGAACCGGCGGGTGCCGAGCGGCAGGTCGCGAGTGAGGATCGGAACACCGTTGTCCATGATGTTCACGTTGGTCACTTCATTGCCGACGTTTACCAGCGCGACGAATCCCTTCATCGCTTCCGGGTAATTCACTTCGAACGCGTTATGCAGAGCAAATGCATCGACATCCACGATGCTCGGCGTAACACCTGCATCGGCGAGAATGCGAAGCTTCGCATCGACCAGATCGTGTTTCGCAGCGACGAGCAGGACGTTCATTTCGTCCCCGCTCCGCGCGTCATCGAGAATCTGGAAGTCGAGCTCGACCGACTCTACGTCCGGCACGTGCTGCTCAGCTTCCCAGCGCATGAGCTCGCGCGCCTGCTTTTCCTTTACGCGCTCGGTCTGGATTTTCTTGATCATGACATCGCGCCCGCCGACGGCGGTAACGATGTGCTTGCTGCTCACGCCTGCATTGTCGAGAGCGGCACGGATCGCATCAGATACGATGCCTGGATCCATCACTTCGCCTTCGACGATTGCGTCGGGCTGGAGCTTGGTGATCGCGACTTTCACCAGCACGGGCGCGCCCTTGCCGTGATCGATTACCGCGATCTTGATGAGGCCCGATCCAACATCGAGACCTACTGTCGTTTTCCTGCGGCCAAAGAGCGCCATGTTATCCTGGGGTCGGAGACATCACTTGATTGCACGCTAGACACGATTCAAACGGCGCTGAGGTAACGCGACTATTGCATTTTGCAACGAGATGATCTGATCACAGCGGGTAGACGGCTGACCAGTAGTGGGAGCGCAGCGGCTTTGCGTGGGCAACGCCTGCGGAATCGTGGCTGATGGAGACCACGATTGAAATGCGACGCTGAACAGGCATGATGCCTGTGTCGCGCGACCTTGCTTCGCCTGTTATAAGGAAGACGGTACTGTCGAGCCGCGTTGTGTATGTCGCGCTCTCGAACCGCTGCGAAGCCGGCCGATTTTGAATAATGACTGTTCCAACCGGTAACAGGTCACAATCGGGGCAGTCCCACTCCGCAGCGCGCGAGATGGCAGCGCTTTCAGCCAGTCCAATCGCCTGCGCGTCGAGAATCTCCGCAGCTGTGGCGCGGCTTTCCTGGCCCGTCGCAAAAAGGATCGCGACCACCAGAAACCCGATAAGGACAATTGCACTCAGCGCGGCGACAACGGCAAATCCGGGTCTCACTCGCATCATCGGGAATTGCGCAGTGCGACGCTGATTATTACGGAGTCATTCCGGATCTGTCGCGAATCACCGAACGAGCTGGTAAGGGAACGAGGTGCTCCTCGCAAAACGATTTCAACACGCGCCACGCGCGTCGATTGTGACGCGTCATACAGCTGTGCCCCGTAACTGTCGAAGTAGCGGAACGACAATCCATGAGGAGTGGTCGAACCAACCGGACGATATGGACCGCTTACGGGCTGGATCGCGCTGCACGTTCCAGGCGACGCAATCGAGCATCGGCGATAGCCCAGATACCAGTCACCGTCCGACGATTTGTAAATGCTGTATCGCGCACGCCGAAGGAAGTGAACGGGCGCTCCTTTTCCGATTCGGCTCGACGGAGTAAATGCGAGCGTGACGAGGTAACCTGATGATCCCGAAACGAGGTCGTCAGTTGTGGTAAAGCCGGTGGAGGGCGAGCATGTCGCCGTTACGCTGCGGGGTGCGAACGACGCAACACGATTGATTTCCCACTCCGCGGAATCTGCTCCCAACGCGTTCCCATAAATCAGAGCGACGTCACCGGTATCAGGTTGGGCGACCAGTGAGGTCAGAGTGTGTCCAGCAGCAAGACGTACCGGCGGAAGCTGAATGGTGCTGCCGGCAGGAGTCTCGCACGCAACCGAAGTTGCGATGACGGACAGCATCTCGACTGCAGTGTCTGTCATTACAGGCAAGCCGAACATTGCAGTCGATGCGGAGCGCAAGTCGCTCACGAGGATATCGGCGCCATCGCGAAGCTCTGTTTTCGTCGAGAGCGTTTCGCCGGCGCGTGCATAGAATCGCTGCTGATGCAGAACCGTCACAGTCATCAATGCTGTAGCAACGCCGGCGATAGAAATCGCGATCAACATCTCGACGAGCGAAAAACCACGTCGCATCAGCGGCATTGCACTGCAGATTCGAAGTGGTCTGAATGCATACCGGATGGAGATGCCCGCTGTATGTCCTGCTCGACCGCAGGAGCGACGGCGTCACGCACCGTCCATGTCTCAACCAGATCGCCCCTGGATTGAGTGCCGCTGCCGAGTGACAAGCAGCCAGAGGCGATTGCCTTCTCCGCCCTGTCTCGCGCAATGAAAGACGCCTGCGCGCGCAAATCGTTTGACCTCATCTGGCGTGCGACGGACGCGCTCGTTGCTGCAAGCGCAAGGGCTCCCGTCGCGAACAGAAGCATTGCGACAATGACTTCGATCAGAGTAAGACCGGCATGGTTTTCTCGCATGAGCCACTCTATCCTGTCGCGCGGCATTCAAACTCATCTGATCCTTTTCAGTTCAAGCATTTTTACGCCATCGAATGAAAAACTCCGCACCGTCAACACGGTGCGGAGTTTTGCTGCTCGCGCTCGAGGCTCGTTACCGAGCGTTCAGAAGCGAGCGGTGTAAATCAGGTGCAGGTGATGAGGCCTTCAGCCGAAGAAGCGCAGGTCTTGCTCGTCAGCGAGTGCGTTGCGCTGGCAGTCCAGCTTGCCGGCGGGCCAGCATCCGGAGTCGCCGTAACGGTCACGTTCTGCGAAGGACGGAAGCCTGCTGCTGTCATTTCTGCAGTTCCGCCGTACGCGCCTGAGCTGTCAGCGGCATAGCTCTCTTCA
>DASUXX010000092.1:0-8718 GCA_036377755.1 Gemmatimonadaceae bacterium | reverse complement strand
AGCGCGAGCGTCGGAATGTACTCGCGAGCTCCGCCGCTGGATCCGCCTGACCCAAGCCCGGGGCGTTGTACGCTGTGAGTGGCGTCGAATATTACGGGACATCCTGTCGCTTCACGCATGCGCGCAAAGTTGCGCATGTCGACGACAAGATCTCCGTACCCGAAGAAGGTGCCACGCTCAGTCACCGCGATCTCTGCCTGCGATTCACCGCGGACTTTGTCTACCGCGCCGCGCATTCCTTCCGGCTGAAGCCACTGTCCCTTCTTGATGTTGACCGGGCGACCGGTTGCCCCTGCCGCTTGAAGCAGATCAGTCTGGCGGCATAGAAACGCGGGAATTTGAAGAGCATCAGCGACGCGCGCCGCGTCATCGCATTGTTCGGGAAGATGAACGTCCGTGATGACAGACATTCCCGTTGCGTCTTTCACGCGTGCGAGCGCTGCGAGTCCCGCTTCCAGTCCCGGCCCGCGCGCTGCTCCGCGATTGGAGCGGTTTGCCTTGTCGAAGCTTGCCTTGTAGATGATGCCGCCAGGAATTCCGGATGCGAGTTTCTGGAGCTCCTTACCGATGCCGACATTGAGCGCGTCATCTTCGACAACGCACGGACCGGCAATGACGAATAGTCTGTCCCGCGAAAAAATCTCAGCCACTTAGTCCGCGGGCTCGAGCACTGCGCGCTTTCTTTCGGCGCGCGACTTTTTGCTCTCCACTGCGGCGCCGATGAAGCTCGCGAACAACGGATGCGGCCGAGTCGGTCTCGACTGAAGCTCGGGGTGGAACTGGCATCCGATGAACCATGGATGTGTCTGAAGCTCGATGATCTCGACGAGCGAGCCATCAGGTGACAATCCACTCAGTGTGAGACCGTGCTCGACAAAGCTGTCACGATACGAGTTGGAAACTTCGTAGCGATGGCGATGCCGCTCGGACACCTGTGCTGTTCCGTAAATCTCTGCCGCGCGTGTACCGGGGCCCAGCCGGCATGGATATGCGCCGAGTCTCATGGTGCCACCCATATCCGTGACGTGCTGCTGTGATTCCATCAGCGAGATGACCGGATTGCCGCATTCCGGCGCGAATTCGCTGGAGTGACTGTCGTCGAGGCCAATCACGTTTCGTGCAAACTCGATGATCGCTGTCTGCATTCCGAGGCAGATGCCGAAGAATGGCAATCCTGATTCGCGCGCGTATCGAATTGCTTCGAGCATTCCTTCAACCCCGCGCACTCCGAATCCACCCGGAACCAGCACTGCATGAAAATCTGCAAGCAGCTCGCGCGTTTTCTCGCGGCCTGTGAACATGTCGCTTGCAAGCCACTGAATATCGACGCCGACATCGTTTGCGATGCCACCATGAATCAGCGCTTCCTTCACGCTCTTATATGAATCCTGCAGCTCGGTGTACTTGCCGATGACAGCAACTTTCACGTGATGCTTCGGGTTCACGACCTTTCGGACCATCGATCTCCATGCGCTGAGATCCGGCGACCTGCGGCCGAGCATGTTGAGCCTGTGCATGACGCGCTCGTCGAGTCCCTGCTCGTGGAATGTCAGCGGGATTTCATAGATGGTCGGAACGTCGCGGCTTTCAACGACAGCGCCGAACTCGACGTTGCAGAAAAGTGCAATCTTTCTCTTTACATCTTCCGAAAGCGGACGATCGGTTCTGCAGATGAGAATGTCAGGCTGAATTCCGATTTCCATCAGCTCACGAACAGAATGCTGCGTCGGCTTGGTTTTTACTTCCCCTGCAGCGGCAATGAACGGCACGAGCGTGAGATGAATGAAAATCGCATTCTCTCTTCCGATCTCGTGACGGAATTGACGAATCGCTTCGAGAAACGGCAGCGACTCGATGTCGCCGACTGTCCCGCCAATCTCGACGATGACCACATCACTCTCGGGAGCAAGTCGCTTCATCGCCGACTTGATTTCGTCTGTGACGTGCGGGATGACCTGAACTGTCGAACCCAGATATTCCCCGCGGCGCTCCTTGGTGATCACGTTCAGGTAGATGCGGCCTGTCGTGATGTTGTTCGCCTGCGCGAGCGAGCGGTCGATGAATCGCTCATAATGGCCGAGATCCAGGTCGGTTTCCGCGCCATCATCGGTGACAAATACTTCACCGTGCTGAAAGGGGCTCATCGTTCCCGGATCGACGTTGAGGTAGGGATCGAACTTCATGATCGTCACGCGCATTCCGCGCTCGACGAGCAGTCTGCCGATCGATGCGGCAGCGATGCCCTTTCCTAGTGATGACACGACTCCACCGGTGATGAAGATGTAGCGTGTCTGCTGTTTCGACTGAGGCTGCATTGGTTACCGTCCTGCGATGAATTCCTGCCACCGCGCGTTTGCGGCAGCGAGATCGTCTTCAGTGTCGATGCCGCTCGCTGGCGGCTCGTTGGCGATTGCCACTCCGATTGGAATACCGGCCGCGAGCGGCCGCAGCTGCTCGAGGCGTTCTGTGTTTTCCAGCGGATGCGGTGGGAGGCTCACCCACTTGTGAAGAGCATCCCTCGAATATGCGTAAACTCCAATATGCTGGAGCATCTGGATCTCTCTGGATCCAACTGCTTCACGGTCGCGCACGAACGGAATCCCGGCGCGCGAGAAATAGAGCGCTCGTCCATCGTTGGCGAGCACGACTTTCACAATGTTTGGATTTCCCGCGATGTCCCACGATGCGGGCGACGCTGCAGTCCCAAGGGGAAACCGTCCTGAGCTCACCATTTGTGCTGCGCCCTGAACGGCCTGCCCGCCGATGAACGGCTCGTCTCCCTGCACGTTCACGATCGTATCGAACTCGGAGAACTGCGGCATCGAAGCAACTTCGGCTACGCGATCGGTTCCGGAAACGTGACCGCTGCTCGTCATTACCGCTTCCGCACCTGCGGACTCTGCAGCGTGGAGGACTTCGGCATCATCAGTCGCGACAACACAGCGATCGGCGATTTCCATGGATGCAACGCGCTGCCACACGCGAACTACGAGGGGGGCGCCGCCGAGAAGGCGAAGTGGCTTCTGGGGGAGTCGAACCGCGGCGAGGCGCGCCGGAATCACGATCAGCGTCGCCATCCACCACCTGAAAGCGCGCGGTTGGATGCAAAAGTCACGCCATTTAATATAGCAATTTGGGTCAGTCTAAGCGAGAGAAATGTTTGTAAATGCTGGAGAAAAAGTGCGCCAATTCGTACGCCATCATCTCAAAGCGACAACGAGAACCCAATCGTGAACGCGTTCTTATGCGTGAAGGGAGTCTTCTTGTAATTCGGATCGATGTGATACTCGACCTTCACGAGCTTCACTCCAAGTGCGACGCCAATATTCTGAATGAAGTCCGGCAGCTCGTCGACACCAGCCGAGCCCGCCGCATATCGCGCACTGATCACTGGAGTTCCCACGAATGGCAATACGGGACGCGACAGCGGGATGTGATACTCGGCAGCAGCGAAGAACAGCTTGTTGCCACCAAGCGCCAACAGATCGACCGTCGCAAGCGTCCCTGCACCACCGAGGTAGCCGTAACGCTGCGGAGGAGTCGGGCCACTCGACATTAGCGAGTGTCCCTCGAACTCGAAGCTCTGCATGCGGAACGTTGGAAATTCCCCTTTCGCATCGAGCGTCGCCTGCGTGAAGTGATCGTTGCTCGCTGATGCCGGCTCGTCGAATGATCGCTCTACTTCGACGCTGAACCGGCCCTTGAGCTCGTTCTCTTCGTAATTGCCGCGAACGCCGACGAGTCCCGAGGTAATGTGACCGGGTGCAATCACCGGATTGGTGCGCCGCATCTTGAGCGTATCGTTCCGGTTGAGAATGCTCCACGGTGCATTGTCATGACGGACTGGAACTCCCGTCGACCAATCGCGCTCGTGGTTCACTCCAACGGTCGGGGACCACACAAATCTCTCAGTTCGCACGCTGTGCCAGAATCTCGCAAGCGCCCTGTCCGCCCGATAATAGTTTCGCGCGTCACTGCCCACACCGATCGCTGCGAGACTGTTGAGCAGATCGGAGCGGATCCACGTGTCACTCGAAAAAGTTCCGCGACCAACGTAGACATTGAGCGTGTCCATGTGCCCGAAAGCAGCATCGAGCTCTATTGAAGGATCGATCTTTCCGATGTGCGACCTGTACGTCACGATGGGATTGATCGTCACGCGGCCTGGAGGAATCGTTATTTCCGGACCCCACGGCACCGACACACCATTCACGCGATCGTATGTCGGCATTCTTATGCCCACTCCGAGCGGCAGATAAAACACTTCCGTGTCCTGCGCGCTCAGCGGACCCGCGATCATGCAGCCTGCTGCTACGGCGAGAAAGATCTTTCTCATGATGTCATCCGAAGGAAGTTCGAAAGAATCTGCTTTCCACTCTGGGTCATGATTGATTCAGGATGAAACTGCACTCCCCAGACCCTGTGCTTCCGGTGCCGCATCGCGTGAATTTCGCTGTCGTCATGCACACCCCATGCAAGCACCCGTATCTCGGCCGGCAGTGACGGCGGATCGACCGTGAGCGAGTGGTAGCGCATGACTTCGAGCGGTGAAGGTACACCCTCGAAGAGATCTGCGCCCGTGTGATTTACGAGGGATGTCTTGCCGTGCATAAGCTCGCGAGCTCGCACTACCTTGCCCCCATATGCCTCGGCCATCGCCTGATGTCCAAGACAGACGCCGAGTATCGGCACTGTATCGCCGAGCTCGCGAATGACATCGATCGAGATGCCGGCCTGCCGCGGAGTTCCAGGGCCGGGCGAAATGACAATCGCTCGCGGCGCGAGATCGTGAATTGCCCGCAGATCGATCTCGTCGTTGCGCTTTACCTGCGGCTCAGCGCCAAGCTCGCCAAGATACTGAACGAGGTTGTAGGTGAACGAGTCGTAGTTGTCGATGACGAGAATCATGCGCGCGGATGAAACTGTTTGTGAACAGATCGAAGATACTCGCGATCGACGTGAGTGTAGATCTGCGTGGTCGAAATGTCAGCATGCCCGAGCATTTCCTGCACTGCTCTCAGGTCTGCGCCGCCTTCCAGCAGGTGGGTCGCGAACGAATGGCGGAGAGTGTGAGGCGACACAGCCTTGGTGATACCTGCTGCGTCAACGTATTTGCGAAGAATCTTCCATGCTCCCATGCGTGAGAGTGGCTCGCCGCGCGCGTTGAGAAACAGAATGCCCTTGCCCTGCCCCTTCTCGAGCTTTGGACGAAGCTCTCGAAGATAAATTGCAACAGCGCCGATTGCTTTTCTCCCGATTGGAACGAGCCGCTCCTTCGAACCCTTTCCAAACACACGAAGGAGATGGTCCTCCATGAGAACATCCTTCACCGACAGCGATATCCACTCCGATACGCGGAGCCCTGCGCCGTAAGCGAGCTCGAGCATCGCGCGATCGCGGAATGCAAGCGGCTCATCGAGCGATGGTGCAACGAGCAGCTTTTCCGCCTCTTCGACAGTCAGCACTTCGGGAAGTGATCGCCACCGCTTCGGAGCTTCGAGGCGCTCACTTGGATCTCTTACGAGCTCGCCTTCTGCGAGCATGAATCGAAAGTAGCTCCGTACGGCAGACACGTTGCGCCTGATGGATGATGGCGACAGACCGAGATCCTTCAGGTGATATACGTACTCACGGAGAGTGCGTGCGCTCGCGGTTGCGGGAGTAGACGCGCCTTTTGTCGTGCAGAAAACTGCGAAGCGCGATACATCGCGCAGATAGGCTTCGTTGGTTCGCGGCGATGCGCCTTTCTCGACAGACAGATGGTCCTGGAATCTCTCGAGCAGAAAGCTTCGCGAGATATCGTCAGGCGCGAGCGGCCGTGTCACGGCTCAGGCTGCGGACGCCGCCGTCGAACCACGAAAACAATCAGAACGATGAGCGCAACGAGCGCAGTCGCCGATATAGCTGCAATCTTTCCAGACCTGACGATCGTTGCGTACAGCGCTTCCCAATTCGAACCCGCGCGGTATGCAATGAAGGTGATGAACGCAAACCAGACTGCGGATGCTGCACCGACAGCGAGCGCGACTGGAAGAAGCGGCAGCTTCATCGCACCTGCAAATGGCGGGACCACCGCTCGCACGGCAGGAAGAAAGCGCGAGATGAAAAGCGCGGGAAGCCCATAACGGCCGTAAAGCGCCATCAGCCGCTGCTCGGCGCCCTTGCCCGCCCATCGCTCCAGCCGCGACATGAACGCGCTCGAGCCGTATCTCCGTCCCACGTAATACATGAACGATGCACCGGCCAGGTTGCCGATCCACGAAACGAAGAAGGTCGTATATGGTGAAGCCTTTCCGCGAGCGGCGAGAAAGCTGCCGAATGCTACAACGACATCAGCAGGAAACGGCGGAAAGATATTCTCGATTGCCGAGATGACGCCGATTGCGAGATAGAGCGTCCCGATCGGGAGGGCGCTCAGCCAGTCGATGATTGCTTCTACGTTCAACTGTCACTCTGTTCAAGGGCGATCGTCACCACCGCAATGCACGCGAGACCTTCGCCGCGACCAATCCATCCCATCGTCTCGTTTGTTTTTCCCTTGAAACCGACGTCGGTCTTTGTAACGCCGAGCACAGATGCAAGAGACTCGCGAATTGCGTCACGGTGTTTGCCGACGCGCGGATGCTCGGTCACGACCGTTACGTCAGCGTTGATCACCACGCAGTTGCGCTGCCAGACGAGCTCGACCGCGTGACCGAGCATCTCCATCGAATCGCGACCCTTGTTTGCCGGATCGGAATCCGGAAAAAGAGACCCGATGTCCTGTTCCGAGCCGGCAGCTCCAAGCAGCGCGTCGGTGAGTGCATGCGCGACAGCGTCGCCGTCAGAGTGGCCGATGAGGTGAATGCCATTCGCGACTTCTACACCGCCGAGGAGCATTTTGCCCCCTGCTGCGAAGCGGTGTGAGTCGTAGCCGATGCCGGTGCGGAATTCCGCAAACCTCACGCTGCTTTTTTCAGCGGGCCCAACAGCGTCGGACATATGTCAGTCCGTGTATCGCTTTACCGCGAGCGTCGTGTTGTGGCCACCGAATCCAAAGCTGTTGCTGAGCGCTGCGTCGATACTGCACTCGAGCGCAGTATTAGGCGTGTAGTTGAGATCGCACTCGGGATCCGGTGTCTGATAATTGATCGTGGGCGGGATGAGGCTGTTGTTGATTGCAAGCGTGCTGATGACGAGCTCCACTGCACCGGCTGCACCGAGCATGTGACCTGTCATCGACTTCGTTGAGCTGACATTGACAGCATGCGCGTGCTCACCGAACACCGACTTGATCGCCGCCGTTTCATTGAGATCGTTGGCCGGCGTCGATGTGCCGTGCGCGTTGATGTACTGCACGTCTGCCGGAGCGAGATTGGCATCGCGGAGCGCGCGCTTCATCGCCCGCTGTGCGCCCTCGCCATTCGGTGCGGGCGCTGTGAGATGATATGCATCTCCTGTTGCGCCGTAGCCCACGATCTCGGAGTAGATGCGGGCGCCTCGCTTCAGAGCGTGCTCGAGCTCTTCGAGGATGAGAACTGCGCCGCCTTCGCCAATCACGAATCCGTCGCGCGTCAAATCGAATGGACGTGAAGCAGTCTCAGGCGAATCATTTCGCTCTGACAGCGCCTTCATGTTCGCAAATCCGCCGACCGCCATCGGTGTTACGGTTGCCTCCGCTCCACCGGTAATCATCACGTCTGCATCACCGTATTGAATGGTGCGAAACGCGTCTCCGATTGCATGTGCGCTTGTCGCGCACGCCGACACCGTAGCGTAGTTGGGGCCCTTTGCGTTGAACTGCATCGACACAATGCCCGCAGCGATGTCGGAGATGAACATCGGAATGAAGAACGGCGAGATCTTGCTCGGGCCGCGCTGACGATAAACGTCGTGCTGCTCCTCGAAGATCTTGAGCCCGCCAATTCCGCTGCCGATTACCACGCCGGTGTTGTCTGGATCGTATCCGGTCTTGTCCCCGAAGCCTGCGTCGTCCATCGCCTGCTTCGATGCGGCTACAGCATATTGCGTGAACTGGTCTGCCCGCTTGGCTTCCTTGCGATCCATGAAGTCGAGAGCATCGAAGCCCTTCACTTCACATGCGAAGCGCACCTCGAACGTGCTCGCGTCGAACTTGGTGATCGGGCCTGCGCCTGACCGGCCTTCGACAAGTGAGCGCCACATCGTCGCCACGTCGTTGCCAACTGGCGTCACGGCTCCCATGCCCGTGACGACGACTCTGCGCTTCATTACGCGGGAATCTTGCTGTTCAGATAGTTGAGAGCATCACCGACGGTGCGAAGCTTTTCTGCATCTTCGTCAGGGATGTCGATGTTGAATTCCTTCTCGAACTCCATGACCAGCTCGACGATATCCAGACTGTCGGCGCCAAGGTCCTCGATGAAGCTCGCTTCGTTCGTGAGCTTCTCGCGCTCGACTCCGAGCTCCTTCTCTATGATATCCTTGACCTTCTCCGAGTTGTCGGCCATTGGTGGGTTTCCTCGTGTACGTGGTGAGAGGGGAAATATAGTTAAGTCAATTTGCTGCAGAAAGTTACGCAGGCCTTTGGTAAACGGTTTTTGGTGTTATGTGTATCGGGTCCTGTGTCCTTGGTCACGGGTGAACACAGAACACGCGACCTCACGACCCTCAACCCATTACATCCAAAACCCGCCACCCATTACATGACCATGCCGCCGTCAATTACAAGGACCTGCCCTGTGATGTATGAGGCATGAT
>DASUXX010000091.1:0-2898 GCA_036377755.1 Gemmatimonadaceae bacterium | reverse complement strand
TCGAGTGTAACCGGCTCGCCCTTGTGGATTTTTCCCCACGCTGGCCCTTCCGGAATTCCGAGCTCTCTCGCCTTGTCCGGATTGAACCGTCCGAGTCGAATCTCTTCGACAACTGCAAGACCGATCGCTGATTTGTCCTTATGGTCTGCGATATATGGAACGACCGAATAACCTTTGCGCTTTACTGGAGTGTCAGGAGTGAGCTCGCTGATCTCGAGAGGAAAAGGCTGCTTCTCAGTGCCAAGTGAGATTGCCTGGCGCAGAAGATTCGCGGAACCTTTTGGACCCCACAGACGCATGGGCTCAGTACGGCCCTGAAGCGACAGCGTCCGAAACAATCCAATCACGCCGAGCATGTGATCGGCATGCATGTGCGTAAAGAAAATATCGCCGAGTGCGAAGGAGATTCCGTAGCGCATCATCTGCCGCTGGGTTCCTTCGCCGCAGTCGAACAGCAGCGTCTCTCCCTCACGCATGACCGCGAGGGAGGTGACGTTGCGTTCCACTGTCGGACGTGAAGCCGATGTTCCAAGAAACCGCACTGAGAGCGACATGCGCTCAATATATCCGGCTTGGACTTATGCTACGCAGGCAGCAGCAGGATTCGGCTTCGGCTTGTCGACAACCGGTCGATGATCGAGGTTCGCCACGCGCTCTGCGATATCGCGAACCAGATTCACGATGCGTGCGTAGTGCGTGTAGTCGATGTACTGCGGCTCATCCGTAACCTGGTGATAGTCACGGTGCACGCTCGTGAAAAAGAACGTGATCGGAATACCGAAGCGCGCGTACATGTAATGATCGCTGCGGCAGTACATCTGGTGCGGCTCTCCTGGTGTATCGAACACTTTGGAGAACGCGAGTGGCCGCGGCTGTTTCGAATTCACATCGTCGATGATGTCGCCGAGCTCCGTGCTGAGCTTGCGTGATCCGATTACCTCCACGAAGTCAGGACTGCCATAAGTCATGGTGCCATTCACGTCATGGACGGCATCGGTGCTACCGCCTCGCCCGATCATGTCGATGTTGAGCTGCGTGACGATAGAATCGCGCGGCACAGTGGGATGCAGTGTGAAGTAATTGGAACCAACCATTCCAAGCTCTTCTGCGGTGTGCCACACGAACAGAAGCGAGCGCTTTGGCTTGACGTTGGCTTTCGAGAACGCTTCGGCGATTTCGAGAAGAGCCATCGATCCGGTGCCATCGTCGTCGGCGCCGTTCATGATCGAGTCGAGACGCGGTCCCCGGATTTTCCGCAGTGAATCGAGAATTGCGCGCACCCTGGTCATCTGCTCCGGGGTTGCGGACGCATCGCCACTCTCGGCGCCTTCTGGACGGATGACTGCGTTGTATGCGCGAAGCGAATCGTGATCGACGGCGTAACCGCGAACGGGCTCGTGATCGTTGTGTGCTCCAAGTGCGACGTACTGGTTGCGGAGCGCCGGGTCAGATCCACGAATGACGGCGATGACATTGCGGCCCGGAGGCGTGGTCGCTGGGGATTCGAATCCGATCCGTCCGGATAGCTTCTTCCCAAGAGTGCCGGGCTTGAGGGACGATGGATCTGCGCCTCCGAACATTGCGCGTCCAAGCGCGTCTGACACGTAGAAAAACGTTGGAACCGGACGACCGGCGGTTGTCGTCTCACTTGCCGCATCGATCGACTTGTCGTGAACAAAGCTCAGCTGAAAGTCGCGAGGCATCCGGGCGAGTGTGACGGCGGCGACTCCTGCAGCGGCGCTGAACCGCCCGACAGACGCGAAGCGGCTGACGGCCCACCCCTGTGGAAGTGTGAGCACGACAACCTTTCCTGCAGCAAGCTCGCGGCTGATATACGTGGAGGAGTCTCCCCACATTCCTCCGTAGACGGCGATTGCGCCATCGATCGATCGCATGCCGGGGCCCATGTCGCGAGGAATGAAATCAGTGCTCAACGCGAACGTTTTGCCGTCGACCGTGACTGAGGAGTTTGTAGCCACTCCGCGTGAGGCGAGGGGAACATCCTGGAAGTACGTTCCGTTTTCTCCTGCGGGCTCGACGCCAAGGCGCTTCAATTCGCGCTCGATGTACGCTGTGCCGCGAAGATTATCCGGCGTTCCCGCGGCGCGACCGCGCATCGAGTCGTCGGAGAAGATGTAGAGGCGCGTTCGCAGATCTCCGGGTGTAATCGCCGCCGTAGTAGGCGGTCCCTTATATGATCGTGCGTCGGCGGGTGGCTCCGCAGTGCGCGCAGTAGCGCAGCCTTGGGCGGCAATGGATGCGAGAATTGCGCAGACCGATACGCTGCGCGACATAGTATGTGTCATAGTCGGTAAAAGTTACGCGCCGGGAACGCCACTTGCCTCGTCGTGGGTTCGATCAACCGAGAGGCGAGAATGGCAACGAGAAAAAAAACGGCTGCACTATCATCGGGAAAGAAATCAACTGCACGCACCGAGCCTGCGCTCCAGCGTCAGCGCAGATATGTAAAGCCGCCGCTGCCAAAGCAGCATCAGGAAGCTCCAGGCCTCGAGTCGGAAGTTCAGCCGCGCCCGAAATATGAAGCACCGGCGTACCGTCCTGCAGGAAAGCTTCAGGGGAAAACTGCACTGATTACCGGAGGTGATTCAGGAATCGGGCGGGCGGTGGCTGTGATGTATGCGCGTGAAGGCGCAGACGTCGCGATCGTGTATCTGCCTGAAGAACAGACTGATGCGGAAGAAACTCGCGATGCAATCGAATCAGAGGGGCGTCGAGCGGTTCTCATTCCGGGCGATGTCACCGATCGTGAATTCTGCAATGACGCTGTCGAGCAGACAGTGAATGAGCTTGGCGGTCTGGACATTCTCGTGAATAACGCTGCATTCCAGAAAAATCAGGAATCGATAGACGACGTCACCGAAGAGCAGTGGGACAAGA
>DASUXX010000090.1:0-3482 GCA_036377755.1 Gemmatimonadaceae bacterium | reverse complement strand
TGCAGTCGCGCGATGTAATCGTTCGTGAACCCAGCCACGCGGGTGAGAAGATCCGCTGGGGATGCCGATTGTATCGCCTGCATCACCATCGTGTGACGCCCGCCGATCATCTGGATGGCGCCGCCGCCTACCGGATCGGCGGAGGCGCGAATCAGGCTCCTGAACAATGCCATGAACAGCGCGGCACCGACTCCCTTGTCGCAAACATCTCCTACTACGAGAATCACTTCACCTGACGTCAGCAGGAAGCAGTCGTAAAAGTCGCCCGACACATCGCGCGCGGGGCGCAGCGCTGCTTCGATCTCCATATCTGTAACTTCGGGCAGTGACTCCGGCAGGAAATCGCGCTGGATCGTTCGCGCCGCAGATATCTCGCGCCTCAAATACTGGCCATCCTGTACGCGACGTCTGTCCAATGCTGCGTTGATGCGTGCGCGCAAAAGCGCAGTTCCGAATTCACCCGGCAGATAGTCGTCAGCACCGCTTTCAAGACAGCGCTCGACCGCGTTCATGTCGTTCGATGCCGAGATCGCGATCACTGGCAAAGCTGCAAGCTGCTCATCGCCGCGCAGCGTCCTGATGATATTCTCCGCCGAAGCGCCCAGCACGTCGATGTCGATCGTAACGAACTCGAACTTTCTCGTGCGGAGCTTCGATAATGCGAGTGTGTGCTCCACTTCCGGAACTACGAAATATCCTTCGCCCCCCAGCTTCTGTATTAGCGAAGCTCCATCCTGACCGTTCTTTCCGATCAGCATCACCAGCGGCGGAACCCGCAGCGTCGTGCTGGTGCTCTGGAATGGGGAGAACTCCGTCATCGTGGGGTGCCGTCGAGCAGGTTGAGCTGCCACAGGTCCTGCGTGCTTGTATGAACGAACGGTTTGAGCGCGCGCATGCCGGTGCGCCCGATGCTGCGCTCGAGATACCGCATTTCATCGAGCTTCGATTGAAGCGTTGGATCGGGATCCGCTTCGAATCCGGCTTCACGCATCAGCAGCATACCCTTGGCCTTGATGCCCAGCTCAGCACGAAGTCGCAGCAGGCACATCATGTCGACTATTACTTCCGGAGGGAAAGTCTCACGAAGCCCCTGCAGATATAGACCTACTGGTGTATCACCCATTCCACCCGCCCGCATGACACGCAAAAGCTCCTGATCGGTGTCGAAGCCTGTTCCGAGCCAGCTCTTTGTCTCGCGCTCGCTCTTCTTGAACAGAAACATCACGATGTAAGGGAACACCAGTACGATGAGCGCTGTCGCGAGCAGCGGCGCAACGAGGAATTGATTGTAGAGAGAGTGGAGCACGATCGCGACGAGGAGTCCGGGAACGATGAGCACCGTGCGGAATCCTGGCCCACGATGATGAAGCGTGCGCGCAATCATCGCGAGAATCGCAGTCGTGCCACTGTGCATCAATGCAGTGCCGAATCCGCGAACGATCCACGTCCAGATTGTCGGGTTTGGATGAATCTGGAGTGAAAAAATATTTTCGATGAACGCAAACCCGGTCCCGACCGCGAAACCGTAGGTTGCAGCATCGACAACAAATCCAACCTTGTTGCGGCGCAGCAGCCAGACGATATACAGCGCCTTCAGTGTCTCTTCGATTACCGGAGCGACCAGGATCGAATAGCGTCGCAGATCCATACCCAGCGCGGGCTGAAGCGACACGTTGATCGCGTATCCAACGGAACCGGCGGCTGTTCCTGCAGCGACGGCGAGCAGTATTGCCCGCATCGGTATGAGCTTGTAGCTGTCGAGGAGCAGCAAAGCTCCAAGAAACAGGAAGACCGGGAGAACACTGACAGCGAAAGGAATTCCCATGATTACATCAGCTTGAATGAAGCCATAAGCGCCGACTTCCGACGCATTCGCTCGCCTGCCGCAGTTGCGACTCCGAGAGAAAACGTCGACTCGAGATGTGACAGCGTGATCAATCTGAGATCTGCTTGCGCCCCCGCGTTCACAAACCCGCGCCGCGTTGCGCGATCATCGAAGTCTGTGACGAGTCCGCTTGCGAACAGCGTCAACCCCGCCCAGCGCAAATACGCACTCGGCACACCGACTTTTCGAAAGCGCCATGGTGGTGACACCCATTCCACCTGTGCTTTGCCATAGGTCGCGCCACCGATCTCGTTGATGTCGAGTCCGGGAAAGCTCTCCGTATTGCGGAACTGCTTTATTCCGCGGTAGTCGACCCAGTTGTTGCCGAATCCGCCGAAATAGGATCGCGCGAACGGATCGTTCCGGTCTCCTCCCATGAACGTTCCTGCAGCACCACGCAGCCAGACTGAAGAGTGATCGAGTGGCAGCAGGAATCCTCGCGATCCATCGAGGCTGAGATTTGGATACAACGTAGTGCCCGCGTAGTTTCCGCGAACCGCAGCATTCCAGGTGCTTCCAAGCTCATCGTCGATTGCACCAAGCGAACGGCGCAGCGATTTGTACTCGAGATCTCCGAACAATGTCGCGAGACGGTCGTATGATGATTCCACGTCCTGAAACTCAGGCACCGTCGCAAGATTGCCGTATCCGGCAGCGCGAACCGTGTAGTAAAGACTCGTCGGCCCGTCGAGAATCAGGTTACCCTGGTATTGCGCCGCAAGCGAATAGCCCCGGCGGCTCACTCTCGTTGGACCGAATAAATCGTAGAAGTCAGCGCGGTTCAGCGTGCCGCTGACTGTCCAGTTCCAGTAGCGAAGCACTCCGCGCAAATGAAGCCGCTCTTCAGGATCCAGACTTTCCGTTGGTGAATATGATGCGGTGAGCTCGAGCGCTGTCGCGCCGATTCTGTCGGAGAAGTTCGCTCGCAACCCTCCGGCAACTCCACGGTTTCCGTCGACATCCTGATACCCTTCGACGACCGGATAGATGTTGTCGAATCTCAGGTTCTGCAGCGTTACATATGAATGAGTTGCCGCCGTGAGTGCATCGCGATCGACAGGCGGACCCGAGGGCGGAACCCAGCCCTGCACATCCTGTCGCTTCTCGGCGATCTCGTTGCCGAGGAAACGGATCGCACTGATGCTGTCAGGGACAGTTTTTGGAATCATCGCCGGCACAAAACCCTGGCGCGAGTATTCGAACACCACGAGCGAATCACCGGCGAGAGGAACCGGCTTGAAGAAGCCGGTCTCCGCGTTGCTCAACGGCTGCATTCGACCGCGCGCAATATCATAGCGATAGATGTTCGACACACCCGAGTAGTACGAAGATCCGTACAGGAAATTGCCATCCTCGGAAAACACGAAGTTCGACGGAGACCAGTCGCCGAATTCATACAACACTTCGTGCGCAGTATCGCCTGCCAGTAAGCTTGCCGTTTTCATTCGCACGAGGTGCTGATCACCGCTCGTCTCTGACATCGACCCGATTATTGACGATCCATCAGGAGCGATATCGAGATCGAATAGATCGCGGCCGTAAGGCAGCGTATAGATCTTGTTCCAGTCCTTGTAGGGATATGGGATTCGCACGAGCG
>DASUXX010000089.1:0-8039 GCA_036377755.1 Gemmatimonadaceae bacterium | reverse complement strand
TCCCGAGTACGACCGTCTCTTCGAGCTGCATCAGGCATTTCATCGTACACTCATCGACGCGTGCGCGGGGCCGGAGACGCGCGCGGTGCTGCGCACGATCAAGCCGCAGATGGACCGTTATGAGTGGTTCTACGCGCCGATGGCGGGGCCAGATTTTACACCTACCCGCCAGGAGCACGCGGCAATTATCAAAGCGGTGCGACATGGCAGCGGCCAGGACCTCGAGCGCGCGGTACGAGCGAACTGGCTGAATGCGTCGCAGCGGCTGGGACCCCTGATCGAGCGATTATCCAGTACTCCTCTCACAAGCCCACCCGTTTTCTCCCTTCCAAAAAAACCTGGCGGACCCTACCGGTTAGCGAAGGGATAGGGGCAGGAAAGCAGTTCCGTGTTGTTCGGGTACGTACGCTAAATTGGTATACTAAATCAGCGCACCCCGGAACGCGGGAACGGACATCATGCAGAACCCCACATTAGTACTTGCCGCCGCCCTTGCAATCAGCGCATGCGCAGGAGGCCCTGGAGAGCCCCCAGTGGTCACGCCTCCTGCACCGCCACCGCCGCCACCTGCGCAAATCGATGGAGGCGAATGGGGCGTGCGCTCGGGCTTGATCGAGCCAAACTCCGAGCTGCCTGTCGTGGAGCTGAACGGCAAGCTCTACCTCCTCGGCGGATATCCGGGCACGCGTCAGACAGTTCGCACAGTTCAGATTTACGACATAGCAACCGATCACTGGGAGATCGGTCCGCAGCTCCCGCAGCTGAACAATCACGGAATGGGGGCGACGGTCAACGGCAGGATCTATCTGATCGGCGGACAGACTGCGGCCGATGGTGATCCTTACGTGAACACCATCTACGAGCTCGACCCTGTGAAGGGGCAATGGGTGGAGAAGGCGAAGATGCCGACCGCGCGCAGCGCGGGAGTCGCGCTTGTGTATGAGAACAAGATCTACGTTGCTGGTGGACGCCCGCCGCGCGGCAATGACTTCGCCGTCTATGATCCCGCTGCCGATCACTGGCAGGTTCTGCCGAATCTCCCATCGCAGCGTAACCACATGACCGGCGCTGTCATCAACGGAAAACTTCACATCGTCGGAGGAAGACTCGGCCCGGGATTGTCTCCGGAGAAAACCACAGTGCACGAAGTCTTCGATCCGAAAACAGAAACATGGACAACTGCGGCGCCGATGCTGAGTGGCCGCAGTGGAATGAATGGGGTCATCGCCCGTGGCTGCTTCCACGTGTGGGGCGGAGAGGACGTCACGGGCATGACACCCAACCATGAATACTACGACCCGCGGACAGACCAGTGGGTACGGCTTCGCAACATGCCGATCCCGATTCACGGAATAAACGGATCTGCCTATAAAGATGGTCTAATCTGGGTCGTTGGTGGCGGCACCGACATCGGTGGATTTCACGCGAGCCATCACAACCAGGTATTCAAGCCAACAGTGAGCTGTGAATGACAGTCAAGATGATTCTGATCTCTTATCGAAAGCGCTTCAAATTCAAACACGTCCTTCTCATGGCGGTGGTAATGCTGTCATGGGTCCCGACCTCCGTTGCAAAGGGTCAGGACTCGCTGCGGCTCGCACGTGCACTCGAACGCGCTGAACAGCTCTACGCAGCGGTAGCTCCCAAGCCGCAGCCGACCGCACGCTGGCTCGACGGAGATCGCGTCGCGTATTCGCCGAATGGTCAGGCCCCATGGACAATTCTTGAAGCTGCGACTGCTCGAGTCCTCGATTCTGCAGACACCGCAGTTCCAGGCGGTCCGCTGCCGCCGCCCGCGATTGCAAACTTCCTCGCATACTTTGGAGCCGGCAACGCCGGTCCGGCCAAGCCGGGACCGTGGTCTGTAAAGGTCGCGAACGATGAGCTCGTCGTAACGGATAGCTCTGGCGCAACGCGACTGAAATTGCCGGGAGCGGAGAACTATGGCTGGGAGCTCACGCCGCATTCGTGGAATCGCGATCGAACGCGCCTGATCGCAGTTCGCGCAGACGGTCGAGAGGTCCACAAGATTCCTATTGTGGATTACAGCTCCCCGGTCGAACGCGTGACATTCGCGTCCTACCCCAAGACGGGTACTCCATTGGAAGTGATGGAGCTCCACATCATCGATCCTGCGGCATCGGCCGAGCGTCCGGTTCAGCTGGACACGCGCGATGCATATATCTGGTTCCTCGGCTGGCGGCACACTGCTAACGAAGCACTCGTGCTGCGTTTGTCGCGCACGGGAAAGCGTCTCGATTTATTTGCGATCGATGGAAATACCGGCGCTACACGCGTGCTCGCATCTGATGAAAGGCCCGCCTCTTTTGTTGGCGCGCTCGATTTCATTACCGGCGATTGGCCTGCACAGGTCACTCCACTTCCCGATGAAAGCGGTTTTCTATGGATGTCAGAGCGCGATGGCTGGCGTCACGTGTATCACTACGGCTACGACGGCACGCTGAAAAAGAAAGTGACGACAGGTGCGTTCCCAGTTCAGCGTGTAATCCGCGTCGATTCGGCGCGGCGACAGATCTATGTACTCGCTTCCGCGGATTCTGCACATCCGTATGACCGGCAGATCTATCGTGTAGGACTGGACGGAAAAGGATTCACCGCGTTGACATCGGCGCGCGGACAACACGAAGCGATGTTCTCTCCGTCAGGAGACTTCTTCGTTGACTCATATTCGAGCCTGACTCAGCCACAAACTATCGAGCTGCGTCGTGCAGACGGCAAGCTGATCAAACGCCTCGGTGAGGCATCGACGTCAGCGCTTGCAGCCGTGGGGTACAAGCCGCCTGAGGAAATCCGCGTCAAGGCTGCCGACGGGAAAACCGATTTGTACGGTGCGCTCTATCGGCCCGCAGATTTCGATTCTACCAAACGGTATCCGGTCGTCGATTACATCTATGGCGGCCCATGGCTGGCGGCGCACCAGACCACATATCTCCCTTCCGGAGCTGCGGTGGGGATGCACGGCATCTCCGCATCGCTTGCGCAGATGGGATTCATTGTCGTCATGGTGGATGCACGCGGAACGCCGGGCCGGAGCAAGGCATTTCAGGATGCGAATTATGGACGCATCGGTCAGATAGAGATTGCCGATCATGTCGCTGCGCTGCGCGAGCTCGCGAGATCCAGACCGTACATGGATACGACGCGTGCTGGAATCGCCGGTCATTCGTGGGGCGGCTACTTCGCTCTCAACGGAATGCTGACCGCTCCTGAATTCTTCAAGGCCGGATATGCGGGCGCGCCCGGTGATCTGACCGAAGCTGCGAGTATCAATGAACCCAACATGGGTCTGCTGGACAGCAACAAGGCGGGATATGAAGCAGGCTCGAACCCCGCACATGCATCAGCGCTCCGTGGCCGGCTCAAGATCATGCACGGCACGAGCGATACACAGGCGAGCATCTCTTCGACAATGCGAATGATCAAGGCATTGATCGATGCGAACATGACATTCGATCTGCTGGTAATGCCCGGGCAACCGCACGGACCTCAGGGTCCTGCGGGCCGCTACTATAGAGAAGACGTTCGCCGCTTCATGGCGATCAATCTCAAAGCGTTGTGAAGCAAGCAATGATTGTCGCTTTCCTTCTCTGCACTGCATGTGCAGGAACACCTGCCGCGCCGAAGAACGAAGCCAAGTCAGTTGCTGATTCATGTGCGGTTGTGCGTCCTGATTTCGGAGGCGCGGCGACCGACGCAGATCGAGGCATGTTCGCATATAACGTCAACGCACCGTTGAATCTGCAGAAGACAGTCGAATCAAATACCAACGGTATCGAAGTAAGCACCATCTCTTTCGATAGTCCCGATGGCGGAACGGTGAAGGGACTGCTGATCGATCCTGTTACACGCTCGAGTCTGCGTCCGGGTGTTGTGCTCATGCACGGTATGCCGGGTACCGCGCGCAACGTTGAAGCAGCAGGGCGACAACTCGCGCAATACGGAGCAGTAGTCATTGCGATCGATGCGCCATTCAACCGTCGACCTGGATCAACGCTGCGGCTAATCCCCGAAGATCGCGCGGAGCAGATTCAGCTCATGAAGGACCTGCAGCGCGCGGTCGACGTGCTGCGCTCGCGGCCCAACGTCGATGATGATCGCATCGCGTACGTTGGCTTCAGCTATGGTGGCGCCATGGGTGCGCTGTTCTTCGGCATCGAGCCACGTCTCAAGGCAGCGGCGCTCGTAGTCGGTGACGGCGGACTCGTATCGCACATGACTGATCCAGAGGATTTCAGTTTCATGTCATCGCTGTCGTGCGCAACGCGCGTGAGCTGGTTCAAGGCAATGGCACCGATAGAGCCGATTCGATTCATTGCGCAGGGATCCGGCAGGCCATTGTTGCTGCAGAATGGAAGATTGGACGAGCTCGTTCCTGTCGCTGACGCAGAGGAGCTGCAAAAAGCAGCGCCCGAGCCAAAAACCATCAAGTGGTACGAGGCCGGGCACTCACTCAATCAGCAGGCGGTGCTCGATCGCCTGGATTGGCTTCACGACCATATCGGTATAGATGCCCGGCAGTAGCGCCTGAAGAACGCCGTGCTTTCCTCAGTGACAGGAAAGTGCTATATCGGAGCGAATGGCGACGGCTGCGACTGGGATCAGCGCACGACAATCGCAAACTACTGTAGAATCTGACACGTCCATCGTTGGCGTCGACGAGGGCCTGATTCGCGCACTTGGCGTGCGGGCGTTTGCAGCCAATATCGTCAACCTCATAGTCGGCTCGGGAATTTTCGTACTTCCGGCCGCCGTCGCGGGAATTCTTGGGAATCAGGCGATCCTTGCGTACCTGCTGTGCGCAATTGGAATGGGGCTGGTCACGTTGTGTTTCGCCGAGCTCGGAAGCCGGGTCACCCGCTCTGGTGGAACGTACGCCTACATTGAAGCGGCCTTCGGGCCGCGAGTCGGTTTCATTGCCGGCTTCCTCATCTGGTTTGGCGGAGATGTTATTTCCGGTGCTGCCGTCGGCGTGCTGGTCGTCGACTCGCTCATGGCTCTTCTCGGAATTCAGGCGAGCGCACTTCTGCGAGGTGCAGTGCTCATCGCACTCTTCGCAGCGCTCGCTCTCGCCAATATTCGGGGAGTCAAGACCGGAGCGAAGCTCGTTGAGGTTTTGACTGCCGCCAAGCTCATCCCTTTGGTTCTCCTGATTTTCGCCGGCTTCTACCACTCCGATCCGCAAAACTTCGCATGGAGTGGTTTCCCATCGATACAGGATCTCGGAAGAAGCACGCTCATTCTTGTATTCGTCTTCAGTGGAACTGAGGGCGCCATCAACAGTAACGGTGAGGTAAAGACACCGGCGACAACAATTCCGCGCGCGATCATGCTGGCAATGCTGATCGTAACGAGCCTCTATATCGGAGTTCAGCTCTCGGCTCAGGGTATTCTGGGCCCCGAGCTGGCGCATGAAGATCGAGCGCCGCTTGCCGCAGCTGCGGGCAAGGCATTCGGTTCTGGCGGCCGGCAATTCATTGCCACAGCGGTGCTGATATCGACGCTGGGTTTTCTAACCGGAAGCATGCTGGCGATACCGCGAATTCTTTTCGCCTTCGCGCGGGATGGATCAGTGCCGCGCGTGTTCGCTTCGATCCATCCACGTTTCCGAACGCCACACATTGCAATTGTCACTCACGCTGCACTGGGTGCTGCGTTAGCACTGACGGGAACATTCAGCGCGCTTGCCGTGCTTTCGGTGCTTCCCACGCTCGTGGTTTATTTCGGCTGTTGCGTTGCTACACTCAAATTGAGGCGGCGAGACAATGCGGCCCATACTCCTGAATCATTTCGAATCCCGGGAGGCGCAACAGTGCCTGTTGCTGCTATCCTCTTTGTACTCTGGCTCTTTTCTACAGCAACGCTGATGGAGCTCGTAGTAGTCCTCGGCATCGCCGCGCTCGCTTACACGTTGCGGACGGTGACACGCTGGTACGAGCACGGCGAAAGCATCCACGCTATTCGTTGACGTCGGCGCGCTTAATCACTTCACATCGTTGACCGCGCGCACATTGTCACGTCGAATGCGATCGATGTAATAGTTGTATGGGTCGATCCCAGCGTATGAAGGCTTTTTATCACTCACGAACTTCAGCACCTGCGTCCCTGAGTGAACAGGCCGCCGCTCCATCGCGATGACGTCCTTCCCTGCATCGAACTCATCCGCATAAGGATCAGCATTAAAAAGACCAATCTCCATGTGCTCGTCCAGCGGTGCGTCTTTTTCAGAACCGCGCTTGTCGACTACGATTTTCTGAGCCTCCACCGGAATGGTGACATCCCACTTTCCGTCAGCACGCTGCACCGCGGTTGGCTTGACTGCCTTCAAATCGTACAACACAACCCGCTCGAAGAGATCAGTGATGAGATTCTGATCTTCAGCCGTGTGAGCCTCTGCACGCAACGCTGCGATCAGGTCGACTGAGCGCGGATACGGCGCGCCCTTGAACCTGTAACGCTCGAGAAGATTCCTGAGCGCGCGATTCACTGCTTCTTCGCCAAGGCGTTCCTGAAGCAGGTACATCGCAAGCGCACCCTTCTGATAGCCGATCCATGTTTCGGTCTCGACATATTTGAGCGGCGGCTCATCTGCTGATCCTGCAGCCCGGTATGCGAGGTAATGGTCGCGCATGTATTCCAGCGCGGGACGGAGCTGATCGGGTCTGAGCGCCTTCAGCATCATCAACGCTGAGTAGTTCGCGAGCATTTCCGAAAGCAGCATCGACCCGCTTGCATCCGCTCCCGTTATCTGGTGCGCCCAGTACTGATGCGCTAACTCGTGAGCGGTGGTTGCCGTGACATGGTCGATTGTCTCAGGATCGCGGAAGTCAGCGATGAAACCGTATGTCTCCGAGTACGGAACTGTTCCCGCAAAGGCCTGTGCGTAGCCCGTGTAGCCCGGATACTCGACAATGCGCGCGTGACTGAACTGGTATGGCCCGAAAGTCTTCTGATAGTAGTCGAGCGACGGACCAAGAGCGTCGAGCATGCGATCGACATTCCACGGGTGATCAGGATGGTAATACACAGCGAGCTCCACTCCATTGTGCATGCGACGCTTGACTGCATAGCGAGCGGACTGAATCGAAAAAGACTCGCGAATTGGTGCTTCCGACACGAAACGCGCGATGCGCCTGTCACCTCGCACTAGATCAGAAATCCTGCGTCCCGGTGCGATCGGCGTCTGATCTGCGCTCGTCGACAACGTAATGTCGGCCGTCGTCCATCCACCGAAGTCTACTGCGCGCGCAGCTGTCGAAGGATCGTCGGGTTTCGTTCTTCCGTCTCGTGGCGGGAGACCGAAAGTGCGGCGCGCTTTTGGATCCCACAGAATTCCGTCATATCCCATCCCGATCACGGGTGTCAACTCATGATCGTCCAGGAACGTGCCGTTGTGCACGAGCCTCGTGTTCGGCGGTCCATTGCGGAAGCCGCGATGCCAGCGAAGCGTCTCGAACGTGAGCACACGCTCATCACCAGGCTTCATCGCCGAATCCAGATGAAAGATGTGATACTGAAAATCCGCATCGTTCACTACCTGCCGTGCGCCGGCGATCTCTGCCCTGGTCAACTCGAGGTCGTCATACAACAGCCGGACGTGAATGTCATTGATCGGCTGTGTCGTCAGATTGCGAAGGAGATAGCTCCCTTTCGTCACCGCGCGGTGCTCAGCCGGATACAAGTCGACGCTCATCGTGATCTTCGCGATCTCAGGCTGCGGAAGATCGAAATACTTCCAGTACTTCTTCTCGAATTCCGCCTGATGGGCAATGCCCGAGAGCGGCGATCGATAATGGTTCAGAACATTGATGTTGTAGAACGAATACGCACCGGTGCCGGCGAACACCGTGAATGCCCCGCCTGCAACGAGTCCCGCGCCGCCCGCAAGACGCCGCGGCGCGCGCGCCAGTCGTGGTCTGAGCCGAATCTCCGTTCCGCGTCTCCACAGCAAGTGCGCGCCAACGAGCAGCAGCACTGCGAATGCTCCCCAGTAAACGCGGACTATCCACGCACCTTTCCAG
>DASUXX010000088.1:0-2667 GCA_036377755.1 Gemmatimonadaceae bacterium | reverse complement strand
GACAGCGTAATGAACGCGCTGTTCGCCCTCGATGTGACTCCCGGAATGGGAATCGTCGTAGTGCGCGACACGCAGATCGTTTACATGAAGGGATTCGGATACGCGGACATCGAGGCGAAGCGCCCGTTCACTCCGCAGACTGAGTTCTACATCGCGTCGACGACCAAGTCGTTCACTGGACTGGCGACAGCGCTGCTCGACAAGAAGGGAACGTTCAAGCTCGATGCGCCGCTGCATCAATATCTGCCCGCCTTGAAGCTTCAGGCGCCTATGGATGCAGACTCGATCACGATCCGCTCACTCTTGACTCACACGCACGGAATCGGCGGTGGTCCGGTAGCAATACGACTCGCGTACAGCGGCGAGTACAAGGACGATGCCGAGCTGCTGCGCCTGCTCGAGATGCATACCGCGGCCAAGAGTGGGCGGGCGTATTCGTATACGAATCTTGGGTACAATGTGGCGACGCTGGCGATGGACAAGGTGACGAAGAAGTTCTGGAAGGACGTACTCGCGCAGGAGATCTTCACGCCGCTCGGCATGAAGAACACGAGCGCATACGTGTCGAAGTTCAAGCGCGAGGATCTCGCTACTCCTTATGGGATTACGCTCGCCGGTTGGACCGCGCGGCCGTATGGAAAGACTGATGCGAACATGCAGTCGGCGGGCGGATTGATCACGACGCTGCGCGACATGGGGACGTGGCTCGAGGCGAATATCAATAACGGTCGCCTGAATGGACGGCAGGTTCTGCCTGCGTCAGCGTTTGAAGAAGCTCACAAGAATTATGTGCAATTAGCTACTAATGTACGTGGCGGAAAGCAGATCGGCTATGGACTGGGGTGGGAGATATTCACGTTTGGAAATGACACCGTGCTGATCCATGGTGGAGGTTTCCCCGGATTCGCTACGTCGATGTCATTCATTCCTTCGCGTCACATCGGGGTCGCGGTCTTTGCGAACAACGACTGGATTGGCGGCGGATTTGTCGATGTCGCGGCGCAGGAAGCCTACAGGGTTTTAACAGACGGCATGTTTCCGGCGTATCCGATGGAGCAGATCCCGGTTCTGGTCACGCGGTTGCGTGGACAGATCAAGTCCGAGCTCGAGAAGCGTGCAGCCCGATCGCAGGTGCTGCCGTTTCCGTTAGATGCGTATGCAGGGACGTATGAGAACCCGGCGATGGGGCATCTGAGGATCGAAGTCGTGAATGGAAAACTCGAGGCGAAGTTCGGAGCGGCGTGGAGTCCTATCGAAGTATACGATGCGACGAAGAATCAGCTGAGGATCGAGCTGTTCGGTCAGGGCGAGATTGTGAATGTAGAGATGAAGAATGGAAAGGCAGCTAGCTTATCGTTCGGAGGCAACGAATACCGGCGAACCGATTGAGCGTCAATGATCGAAATTCTTCGCGCTGACATAACGACACTCGACGTCGAAGCAATCGTAAACGCCGCGAATGAGCGGCTCGAGCCGGGCGGCGGAGTGTGCGGCGCGATTTATCGCGCGGCAGGTCCGCGATTGCAGCAATTCACTGCGCGGATACGTCATTGCCCTGTTGGCGAGGCTGTCGTCACGCCAGGGTTCGATCTTCCCGCGAGGTACATCATACATGCCGTCGGTCCTGTCTGGACTGGTGGCAACAATGGCGAGGCCCGGCTGCTTCAATCCGCTTATCAAAGCGCGTTCGACATTGCGCGTGAGGATCGCGTGAACTCGATAGCGTTTCCTGCGATATCTACCGGGATTTATGGATATCCAAAGGAACAGGCCGCGCGCATCGCGATGCACATGATGCGTCACCATGAGCACTCGTACGAGCGCATCGTAGCATGTGCGTTCGACGACGAGACCAGGGAGCTGTACGAGAGATGTTTCGAACTGACACCGCCGGGGGCAAAGCCAACCGAGGTTGTCCTGGCTGTAGTGCCATGGCGGGAGCCATCATCATTCGAGATCGCGATGATGGCGAAATTGAAGACGATGCTTCCTCAGGCAACGTTCGAGCATCTCGAGCGAACCCGGAACGCTGCTGTTGGCGTTGAGTTTTCGAATCCGGAGATTCAGAAAATCTGGGAAGCGATCGTCGAAGATCGTATTCGGGTTCTGGAGCAGTGGCATAAGCAGGAGCGAGAATAGCGCGTCGCGCTGGTCGCGCGAGGCCCCGTCACGCTCGGCCATCAAGTTGATGTCCTTAAGGAGCTCATCCGGTATATCAATGAGAGTCCGCATATCGCTTTTATCATATAGCAAATCGATCCAGACTTCGACTTGACCCTCCGCTGCCGAGTATGGACTGAAGGGAAGAGTGATCGACGGATGCGAGGCGATCGTCTAGATAGCCGAAGGTCAGTTCTGGTTCAACCGCCTGCCGTTCACCGTTTTGTAGCTGTAATCCGCCTCATACGGCGGGGCTCGCTCGGCTGGGAACACGGCAGGCGCATGATTGATGCGACCGCGCGGAATGGTCCTTCGCCATTCCACTATGAAATACAGCTTCCTTTCTCTGAGTGCACTCGCCGTCGTGCTCGCTTGCGCCGAGGATATGCAGCCGACGCAGCCAGTGACATCGTCGTCCCCTGTGTTTGCCAAAGGCGGCACATCGATGAGCCCGAAAACTCTTGCAGAAGGCAGGGAGATTTTCAGGTTCGACACATTCGGTGATGA
>DASUXX010000087.1:0-7917 GCA_036377755.1 Gemmatimonadaceae bacterium | reverse complement strand
CAAATGCGCGGAGTAATAGCAGCCGGCTCGCCCCGTTCGTCGAATCTTGTACCAGTGCGATCACCGAATCGAGCACTGAATCGTCTGCAACAGCTGCTAGCGCTGCAGCGAGACCGTCCTTCACCCGGGCATCATGCTCCGAGCTGTATAGTTGGACCAAATCAGCCCAATAATTGATCGCGCCAGGTGTGCCGACCGCTCGCGCAATCCCTTCTCGAATCGCACTTGAATAGGGTCGGGCTAGATGTACTAGAAGGAGTGGCACGATTTCGGAGTAGTTTCGAGAACTATTAACAAGATCCCATGCAGACATTACATCGTATCCAGCGGCTCGCAGGTCCGCGACGAGCGGCGCTTCTTCAGCTCGTAACTCCTTGGATTTTGCCTTAAGGTTGCGATCTTGCGCTTCTCGGCGAGCCACAAAGGCCGGGTCTTTTTCCAGTTCGGCAAGTAGTTCAGCCGCAGTAGTCCGCTTACTCATGGGATGATCCGGAGGTTAATGGCGCCATTACGAATTGCCTGTTGTAGCGGCCCGGAAAGCTCTGCACCTTTGCGAACCCAGAGATCGAACCGTAACCCCTTAGATTGAGCATATGAAGTGAAGTCGCGAAGTTGCTGCGTGTAACTCAAAGATCTGACATTCTTCACCTCGGTCAAGACCATGTTCGTCAGACCGTCCGGAATACGTGTTCGGCCCCCGACACGAATCGCTATCTTCTCGCCGATGTTCGCGGCGCGATGGACGGCAGCCTCACCAGCCCTGCCGATTGCATTACTTCCGCTGATCGCCGTCGCCTGAGCAGGCGCAAACAACATTCCTCCCAGCATCCCCGAGCCAATCGCGACTGGATCGATTAACGGAGCTTCGAGAGGTTTGTCGGTCTCTAGTAGTCTCTTGTATTCGTCTGAGCAGCCCTCCCCAGTCTTCTTGTCACATCCGGACAGCCCAAACGGATCAGAGAAGTTGACCGGATCACCTTCAGCGAACCCATACTGGTTGACACCACCAGCGATACCGATCGGATCTTCCTGCGTGAATCTTCCGGTCTTAGTATCGAAGTAGCGATTCCGCTCATAGAGCATACCAGTTGTGCCCTGGCCATTCTGCACAAAGGTCCCGAGCCACTTTTTGGCATGGTAGTTCTGCTCCTGACCATCCAGGTTAGGCGTGAAGTAAGTTTCTGCCTGAGTGAATGAAGGCCAGTCAACCTCTGCGCTGATGCTCCCAGTCAGATAGTCAGCACCCTCGCCATCGGGGAAAACGGCACTCATTGCCTGGCCGCGCCAGTTGTAGTTGATGATCCTCGTCTCAGCTACAGGATTGGTCGTGATGACAGCGAGTGGCTCATCAAGAGTGAGAGCGTTCACGTTCCCAACGGTTCCGCTGTTGGAAGCGTCACTCGTTCCTTCAGGAGTTCTTTTCTCTACTAGAGATTGATCACCGTCCCACCAGACACGCTCGGTGAAGCTTCTGCATATCGGATCAAAGCTCTCCATGCAGAGCGGGCCTGATACGGTTGACTGATATGGACTCGTCTGCTCCCTGCGAGTGCGCGTAAAGACTCTTCGCCCCAGCGCATCATACCAGTACTCCTCCCACGTACCGTCACGTGAGAACATCGATTTGTACGAATAGCGCTGCACTGCCATGAGCCGGTCATCAGCACCATAGTAGTGACGCGCTGCGAGCTGAAGACTTACCCCTCCAGTGGTGGGATCGCTGATGATCTCGCTCTGCCTCAATAGACGGCCCGAAGTGAACTGCTGGCTCAGGTCGTCGCTTTGGTCATACTGGCCCCGTGAGCTCGGGAGAGTCGTGTTCCACGAAGTGAGCTCACCCTTGAGGTTGTACGAAAGAGTGAAGGGAGCGGTGTTGATCATGCCCGCAGATTTACGGCTCATCTTCCGGATCATGTTGCCGAAGGCGTCGTTCCTGAACTCCTCGACATTCGATCCATACTGACATGAAGACTTGGCAGTTGGATACCGAAGATATCCCGAAGATCGCCGACTCGCCAGTCGTCACCTCGAAGCTAACTGAGCATGAATGTGATCACATCGGGAGCAGCGCCACTGGACGAAGCAGCGGCGACCCCTCGAAGGAACACGGGAAATTCGAACTGTCGGGCGTAGTCCCGCGGCGAATTACAAATCTTGGCGTCTGTTGTTGCGAAGCAGCTGTTCTGTCAGGCCAGCTCTGGAAATGGGCCTGGCTCAGCGCGATGCTCGATTTCCATTCTTACTCCATCGCCACTCCACGAAAAGCGCCATCGCTGCAAAGCCGGCAAGCATTCCCCAGAGAGTACTGGTCTTTGCTTCGGGCAGGAGTCCGTAGGTGTACTGAAGAATCAGCGCGATGCTCATGACCACGAACAGGAGTGCGACGATGGTTCTGAACTTTCTGTGCGCTGCGCGAGAGGCCGGCTCGTCCGGGATATTGAAGATCGGAATCATACAAGCGTTCTGAAAAGTTCTTCGAGTGTCGCCTCAGGGTTCTCGGTGAGTCCTGAATGCACTGGTCCGCTTTGAATCACATCTGATCGTGGTGCCGTGATCCAGTGAAAACGCTCCGAAGGCGGCGCGAGTGCAATCGGACCTGAGCTCATATCTCCTTCGGCGATTGCCTTGCATGAAGCCAGGTACTTCGCAAGCAGCTCGACGTCAGCGTCGCCCGCAAGTTTTTCAAGCTCGCTCACATCGCTGACGACACGAACTCCAATAAACTCAGCAGTTCGCGCATGAAGCACGACTCCGACCGGAATGAACGCGCCGGTATGCACGTGCGGCACTGCGCGCAGCACGGCGAAATGATAAACGATCCACTTCGAATCATCCGTCATCGTCGCGACATCACTCGTCGGGGAGGAGTTTGTGCGGCGCGTTCCTTCGCAGTCACGGTTTCATCGACGAATGCCCGAGGTGACTGCACTCGGGTGACGAGATAATCGACATATCGTTCGCGTGCTTGGCTCGCCGTCGGAAAATCCGAAATGATCGCATCCGCCTCGAGCAGATCGTCAGGAACAGCCCCGACAATATCTCGAATCACCTCTTGCGTGATAATCGGTGAAAGCTCCGCATCCGCCGCGCGGATATCATTTGCTCTAAGCAACAGAACGTGGTCTTTGATCAAAGGAAACGCTGCTCGAGTCCGCGCTTCATCGACCGATGCCCAGTTGTGCTGCGCATACAGTGCAGCTCCATGATCGATCAGGTATGGCTTTCTCCCGCATACCATAAGATTGGGATTACGGTGAGTCCTGTCAGGATTCGTGACGAATGCATCCAGCCACACGATCTTCGCGGCAAGCTCGGGCGATATGAAATCGCTCGCGACATTCCCGTCGAAGTTGAACGCGCCATCGAGATATCGCGCGCCGAAATTCAGGCCACGGCTTGCGCGCAGCAGATCCTGAATTTCCGGATCGGGCTCCGATCGACCGAAGGCATCGACGACTTCGATCATTGCGATCTCCGGCGTCGGCAGTCCCAGCTCACGCGCCAGCAGCGCCACGACAATCTCGGCGATGAGCGCTTTGACCCCTTGCCCCGCACCGCGGAATTTCGTGACGAACATTCCGCCGTCGCGTGTGTCGACAACCGCTGGCAACGATCCGCCCTCGCGGAGAGGTTGCACATATCGGATTGCGGTGTGAACCGGCAGCTCGATCATATAGTGGGAAAACTTAGCGTAAGCATTGCCCTGACGTCCGATCCAGTTTCAGCCGACTGAAATCGTAAGATCCTGTTGCTAACCTCGAGGCAAAGACCTTTGGAGGGCGCAACAATGAACATCGCACTTGCAATCATCCTCGGACTTCACGGCTTCGCCCATCTCGTCGGCTTCGCAGCCCCGTGGGGTCTCGCCGGCGAAGGCGTGCCTCAGCTCGCCATTTTCGGCGGTCGCATAGCGGTTGGCGAGACAATCATGCGCGGACTTGGAATGCTGTGGCTCACTGCCGCCGTGCTTTTCATCGTTTCAGCAATTGCACTCCTGAAGCATGCAGAATGGTGGGAGCCCTTCACGGTGGGAGTCGCGCTCTTCTCGCTGATTATGTGCGTAATGTTCGCGCCGCAGGCCAGCGTCGGAATTGCGATCAATGTTCTGCTGCTGGCGTTCATTGCAGTGAACAGATCAGCGAGTTGGATTCACCTTGCTGGTTAGTAAGGGTCTGCAGCATCTCGAGAATCTTAGCTGAATGAGTGGACCTGACGTTTGGAAGTCACATCGGGCGGATTGAGCGGATCTGGCGGATAAGTCCTCGATGTTCGCCAGATTCTCTCGGTGAGAACTGTTCTTTTGGTAAAAACCGAACACCAGAACTGCGAGAGAACCAAAAACAAAACATCAAAGTTCCCAGCAACGGCCTCTGTCTATCAATGAAGACCTATCCGCCCGATCCGGCCAAATCCGCCCGATCCGAAGAAAAAAAACGTCAGGTCCATTCATTTAGCTAAGATTTTCGAGCGTCGCCTGTCGTCAGATTTCGCGTCGAAAGATCTTCACCAGCTTCTCGAGATCGATATTCCCTCCCGATACAACACAGACAATCTTCCCTCGCCCCGCTTTTCCTGACAAAGCTGCGGCGACGGGTGTCGCACCAGCGCCTTCAGCGATCACGCGGTTTCGCTCAGCAAGAACGCGAACAGCTTCAGCAACCTCCGCGATCGACATCACGAATGATCCATCGAGAAGCTGACTCGCGATCGGCCACATCTCCTCGAGCACGCCGCCTGATCCGATTCCATCGACGAAGCTCGGCGTGTAATCGATCTTCGTAATCGCGCCCTCGCGCAGCGCAGCCGAAAACGCAGCCGATGTCTCGACTTCGCATGCGTAGACTTTTACTGTCGAGTGCAGCGCTTTAACCGCGGTCGCAACTCCACTGCTCAATCCACCGCCGCCATAAGGAACGAGAATCACATCGGGATCAGGCAGGTCTTCGAGAATCTCGAGTCCGATAGTTCCACTCCCTGCAATGACAGCGGGATCACTCACGGGATGAATGAATAATCCGTCGAGACCGGGATACCGATGAGTGACGAGAACCTGCCACCATTCATCGAATGGAACCTTGATGAATTTCGCACCGAGACGTGTGATCGCGGCGAGTTTTGTCTCAGGTGCGTGTTCCGGCACCACGACCGTACACGATATTCCAAGTCGCCGTGCATGGAATGCAACGCCCTGCGCCATGTTGCCGGCGCTCGCAGTGTACACTCCCTTTGACAATTGCTCAGGAGTGGCCATCGCGATGGCGTTTCCGGCACCCCGCAGCTTGAAGGATCCAATCGGCTGGAGATTCTCGAGCTTGAGATAGATCTCCGCATCGTCGACGTTGAGCCGTACGAGCGGAGTTCGGACGATCGAATCCGAGATTCGCTCTCTCGCAGCTCTTATGTCGTCGAGTGTGACCGGATCAATCTTCATCGCGCTCTCCGCCGAGCTCTACCAGCGTGCCTGCTCCGGTCTGCGTCGCCCTTCTATAGATGTGGTTCGCTGCCGCGAGATCTTCTACAGCAAGTCCGAGCGACTTGAACAGCGTGATCTCATGGGTCGATCCGCGAGCCGCAACTTTACCGATCAGGATGTCACCGATTTCCCCTACTATATGATTGTCATCGATTGCGCCTTCTTTCTTCGCAATGATGAAGTCACCTGACTCGTTGAGCGTCGATTCCCGGCGATCGACGTAAAGTCGTGCGTTCGTGACTGCCGCGGTATCGAGCTCGCGAGCGAATGCGACACTGGACCCGACTGCATTGATGTGTGCTCCCGGTTTGATCCAGCTGCCCTGGAGCACGGGTTCTCTCGAGCTCGTTGTTGTGCAGATGATATCTGCACCGTCAACTGCCTCTTCGGCGCTTCCAGCAGCAGTCACTTCAATCGAGCGACTTCGCGATTCACGATCCGCGAACTTTGTCGCGTGATCGGGATTCCTGCTCCACACGCGAACGCTCGTGATGTCGCGAACTGCGAGCATTGCCTCGAGATGTGTTCGCGCCTGGACTCCGCTGCCGAGTATGGCGACGCTGTGGGCGTCATCGCGCCCGAGGAGTTTTGTTGCGAGTCCGCTGACTGCGGCAGTTCGAATTGCAGTGATCGAGCTCGCATCCATGATCGAGAGGAGTTGTCCGTGCTGTGTCTCGAAGAGAAGTACGGCGCCCTGATGCGAATCGTATTTCGTGCCATGATTTCCTGGAAACACCGTAACGACTTTCAATCCAACTGATTGAATGTTGCCGAGGTATGCCGGCATCATGCCGAGTGCGCCGACTTTTTCAGGAAGCCAGAGTATTGGGCGGAGTGGAAGAATGGCATCTCCGCGGGCGAGTGCGGAGAGCGCCTCGGCCATTGCGTCGATGCATTCTCCCATCGGGAGAAGCTCTCGCACTTCCCGTCCGTTGATGATAAGAACCTTCATTTGCGCGAAATCCTGGTTGCGTGGTCGATCAACGGGTCACGAAGCCGGCCCACAAGGCGTTAAACACGGTCATGGAAAAGTGAATCCGGTATTACGCATCGTTATGTGAAACCATCGCTACGCTCGCCACGAGAATCTGTCGAACATCATCGGGGAGCGTTACGCGGGCAACGATCGCCGGATGCAATTCGAGTGGTGGGGCGGCGAGCAGATCAGGCTGGAGGCGTACGACGTCGAAGTCGTCGTTGAGATGCGGGACGGCGCTACAATGCCTCGCACGACAAAGGGCTCGCGGGTGGCACTCCCGATAGGAGCAAATGCGGCCGAGATAAACGCCTTTGCTATCGGCGAGAAACACATCGGCGCCCGAGTTGAGCCGGGATTGAGTCAAGCCTTTGAGGCGACGGGCAAGCCGGGCAAGGCGAGACAGATCGACGTCATCCCCGACCGTGACGAGGACATCGGTGTCCTTGGGCCTGGGTTTGTCCGTGAGGAGGGAGCCGAGCATCGCGATACGCTGCACTCCTGCAACGCGTCCCGCAGCGAGAACGAAGTCGCGAGTGAGCTCGAGGAGCGTCGAGCGCACTTCGTGTTCCGAGCGTGATCCGTACTGCCTGACATCGTCAGAGACGACTCTGGACCTCACGATGGCTTACTCCGAAGCGACGCGTGTCGCGTTCTAACGCCTCTAGTTAGCTGCAACCGAATTATACAGGAAGGCGAGCAAAGCGAGCATACACTGGATCGCTTGTCTGCATCAGCGTGTGTCAGCCAGTACACGCCAGGACCTGAACGTTCAGGTGTTGAACGCAACTCGTGTCACGACGAGATGTTGTATGCGTTACTGAGCCACAGCCTGAGCTCGGCATCGATGTCTGCGGGAGAAGTCAATCGAACCTCGAGATGCCACCTGTTAGCAGACGTTTGCTCAACGCGCATAATTCGAGGGCTATCAATCTTGTGGTCCGCCTTAAGCGTGAGAATAAGGGAGTCTTTTCGAGTCGCCACACCGGCGAAGGCTGTTTTCCTGACCAGGTGAATTGATGTCTTCTTTGGCTCTTCGCGGACCTGGCCTAACCCGCGTGAAGCTTTGAGTAGTGCGGCATACGTGGCTGCGACCGAAGGCGATGACTTTTCAAAATGCGTGGCGACGCTTGGCGTGCCTGTTGTTGTCGATGGCATCTTGAACTCCGGTGGATGTATCCCTGTGCTGACTAACGCCTGGTGTTATGCTGCAAGCGAATTAAATAAGAGCGGCGAAGCGAGCGCACAATAGATCGCTTGTCTGCTTCAGCGAGTGTTAGCCAGCGCGGGCCAGAACTCGAACTTGTTTTTCGAGTTTCGAACCAAGGTGATCACGTTCAACCTCCAGGTCGTAGCGCGACTGGAGGTTTAGCCAGAAGCGGTCGCTCGTTCCGAAGTACCGGGCCAGACGGAGCGCGGTATCTGCAGAAACAGCACGGGTACCATGAACAATTTCGTTGATACGCCG
>DASUXX010000086.1:0-3841 GCA_036377755.1 Gemmatimonadaceae bacterium | reverse complement strand
TGCCTCGACACTTTTGGAAAGAATCCAGAAGACAGGCAGGCGTTATTTCCAATCGTGCAAGGCGGCATTCATGCATCGCTTCGACAGGAGGCAGCGACAGCAATTCAGTCGATGAACGACTGGGTGGGATTTGGTATCGGCGGACTTTCAGTCGGAGAAGCAAAGCCAGCGATGTACGAGATGCTCGAGGTCGTCGATGACTCTCTCGACAAAACAAAGCCGCGATATCTCATGGGAGTCGGATTTCCCGAAGATGTCGTCGAAGGAATCAAGCGAGGCGTCGATCTCTTCGACTGCGTTGCGCCAACACGCATGGGCCGTAACGGCGCAGTGTTCACAGCAGACGGCCGGCTCAACATCAAGCGCGCGGAATATCGCAAGGATTCACGCCCGCTCGACGAGACGTGCGACTGCGCAGCATGCACACGTTTTACCCGTGCATATGTGCGTCATCTGTTCGTATCCGACGAGATCCTGGGGCTCCGCCTGCTCTCGCTGCACAATGTACATTTCCTTCTCTCGCTGGCACGATCGGCGCGGCAGGCAATCCTGCAGGGCTCGTTTGAGAGCTGGAGCTCCGGCTGGCTCACGCGCTACCAATCTCGAACAACGACAACACAATGACATTCGTCTTTCCCGCGCTCGCGCTGCTGCAATCACCTGGCAACCAGCTGCTCGGGCCGATTTTCATGTATGGCGCAATCTTCGCCATCTTCTATTTCATCCTGATCCGCCCCGGACAAAAGCAGCGCAAGGATCTCGACGCGCAGATCCGCCAGGTAAAGCGCGGCGACGAGATCGTCACAACAGGCGGCATCATCGGAGAAGTGATTCACATTCGCGAGATGACGCAGGGCGAAGGCAAGTCGAACCCCATGGATGATCGCGTGACGATCAAGAGCGGTGAGTCGCGGCTCATTGTCGAGCGCGGCCGCATTGCACGCATCAGCCGGAGCAGCGGGACCACTGAAGGGTGAAGATTCTCGACATCCGCGTACTCGGCGACCCTGTCCTCAGGAAAGCAACGACTCCCGTCGAGCAGATCAGTGACGGGATCCGTGAGCTGATCAGCGACATGTTCGACACGATGTACGCGGCAGAAGGCATTGGGCTCGCGGCTCCCCAGGTTGGACGCACTGAGCGAATCTGCGTGATGGATGTGGAAGGACAGAAGTTCGCGTTGATAAATCCGGAGATCATCGAGAGCGAAGGCTCTGCAAAAGGCGAAGAAGGCTGTCTTTCAATTCCCGATATTTTCGGCGACGTAACCCGCTCGACGCGCGTAATCGTGCGCGCGCTCGACCAGGACGGGACAGAAATCGAAGTCGAAGGAACGGAGCTTCTTGCGCGCTGCATGCAGCACGAGATCGATCACCTGGATGGAAAGCTGTTCATCGATTATCTGAGCATGCTCAAGCGGCGCTCTGCACTGTCGAAGTGGGAGAAGCTCAAGGACGATTACCCCAACTTCGTTCGCAAAGTCGCGCAGGAGCGAAAAGGGCCGCACCACAGCGAAGGCGAGCTGTAGGTGCGCGTCCTCTTCTGGGGGACGCCCGAATTTGCCGCGGCGCCGCTGCGCGCACTCCTCGGCGAAGGGTTCGACGTTGTCGGCGTAGTCACTCAGCCCGACAAACCGGTTGGCAGATCACGATCACTCACTCCGCCACCGGTAAAGGAAATCGCGCTGGAAGAAAAGATTCCATGCCTTCAACCGATAAACGCTAAAGACGAAGAATTTCTCGAGACAATCACGGCAATGGCGCCTGACATCTCGATCGTAGTGGCGTACGGCCACATTCTTCCAAAGCGCGTGATCGAACTTCCGCGTCTCGGCACGCTCAACATTCACGCATCGCTCCTTCCTCTGCTGCGCGGTGCTGCGCCGATTCAAGCCGCAATTCGTCAGGGATTTCGCGAAACGGGCGTGACGATCATGCGAATGGTGCCGGCTCTCGACGCGGGGCCGATCATTCTCACATCGACAATTCCCATTCTCGAAGACGAGACGTACGGCGAATTGCAGAATCGCCTCGCTGAGCTTGGAGCGCTCACTCTGATAGAAGCACTTGCACTGATCGAGCTTGGTCAGGCCTCTGAAACACCGCAGGATGATTCGCTTGCGACGTACGCGGCAAAGGTCACTCGCGACGATGCGCGAGTCGACTGGACATGGCCAGCGAGTGAAGTCAGCCGAACGGTGAGAGCCTACGACCCGAAACCGGCGGCGTTCACGACGCTCAACGGCGCCGATGTGAAGCTCTTCGGCGCACGGCCGGACGCTTCGCATGCTGAAAAAGCGGGCGATCCAGGCGAAGTGATCGCCGTAACAGACGGAATCATTGTGTCGTGCGCAGATGGGCCGGTTTGCATCCGCGATGTTCAGCCTGCGGGGAAAAAGCGCATGCAGTCAATCGAGTGGGCACGCGGTCGCGGGATCTCGATTGGAGACCGGCTCGGCACATGAGCGTGGACCGCGCAACATTCCCCGTTATTCATGCGGTAACCGACACAGCGACTGTCAGCTCCGCAGGATTTCTCGATCGCGCAGGGGCCGTCATGCGCACGCTCGGATCGCGCGGAGCTCTGCACTTGCGATCATCACGATTAACCGGGCGCGAGTTCTTTGAGATTGCAACGCTCCTCGCACCACGGCAGAAGTCGACAGGCTGCTGGCTGATTGTGAATGATCGTGTAGATGTTGCCTTAGCAGTTGGCGCGCGAGGTGTTCAGCTCGCGTCCCATTCGCTCCGGGTTGATGAAGCTCTGAGGGTCGCGGGCTCGATTCCCGTTGGAGCGAGCATTCACACCGTCGAGGAGGCCGTCGAAGCTGAGCAGACAGGGGCTTCCTGGTGCGTGGCAGGGACCGTTTTCGAGACGCCGAGTCACAAGGGGCGTCCGCCGGCGCGGGTGGATTTTGTGGAGCAGGTTGCAGCAGCGGTGCACATTCCGATTATCGCAATCGGCGGCGTAAGGCCCGAGGATCTTCCTTCGATTATCCGGGCTGGCGCTCACGGCGTAGCGACGATTCGCGGCGCCGGCTGGGAACGGCTGCATCAGGCAGCACCAGAGGAGGATTCGCTTCTCAAAACAAGGCTGCCGGTTGAGGGTGACGCCGGGTATGTGGAACCGGTCACGCACTATATTTCAGCCTATGATTCAGTCTCCGGAAGCGGGAAAAATGATCACCCTGATGGTGAACGGAGCCCCACGCGAGCTGGAGCGTAACAGCACCATTGCAGGGCTGCTCGGCTCACTCAGGATCGATCCCCGCCTCGTCGTAGTCGAACACAACAGGTCAATTCTGCGCGACAGGGACGCATATGCGTCGCTTCATCTCAACGATGGCGACACCGTCGAGATCGTGCATTTCGTAGGTGGTGGCTGATGGGTATTGCAGTTGAATCGACACTCGATGTCTCGCCGCTCGTAATCGGCGGCCGCGAATTCCATTCGCGCCTGATGGTCGGGACGGGAAAGTACGCGTCGAACTCCGACATGATCCACGCTATCGAAGCATCGGGCGCGGAAGTCGTGACGGTGGCGGTGAGACGAGTGGATCTCAATCGCGCCAATGAAGAAGGAATTCTCAATCATCTCGATCCATCGCAGTTCTTCCTGCTCGCGAACACCGCAGGGTGTTACACGGCAGATGAAGCTATTCGTTACGCGAGGCTCGCCCGCGCGGCCGGATTCAATGAATGGGTAAAGCTCGAGGTAATCGGCGATCAGGAAACCCTGCTTCCTGATACCGCGGGGTTACTCGAGGCCACGCGCACGCTGACGGCCGAAGGTTTCAAGGTGATGGCCTACACCAACGACGATCTCATCACTGCGCTGCGCC
>DASUXX010000085.1:0-14242 GCA_036377755.1 Gemmatimonadaceae bacterium | reverse complement strand
GGAGTTGCCAGACGCATGGTTGCCAGTTGCCAGACTTTGTTCTTCGCTGGCAACTGGCAACCACACGTCTGGCGACTCAGTTCTGGTGTGTCTCAGCAGTGAAATCAAAGCATCTCACTAGTTCGCGTTCTTCGCGCGGCGCGCCGCGCCCGCTCGAGAGCGGCAGTGTAGTCGACGATCGACACTGCGGATAACGCGCCAATGATCAGAACGAGCGGCTGCACCCACGATGGAGCGATCAGGACCGCGAGAAGACAGGCAAGCTGAAAGACCGTCACCGTCTTGCCGAGGAGGCGGGCGCGGAAGGCGGACGCGGTGAGGCCGGGAATGAATCGTGCCACTATGAAGCCGACCGCGGTCATGATGTCCCGCGAGAGAAAAATGAAATACTGACCGGTGCTGAAGCGCCCCTCGAACAGGTACGTAGAAATCGCTGCCAGAACGAAGAACCGATCGGCAATGGGATCGATCAATGCCCCGGCAACGCTCGAGTTGTTGCTCATCCGCGCGAGCCAGCCGTCGAGGAAATCCGTGGCTCCCGCCGCTACGATGAGCACCAGCCGCTGCGTGTTCCCGTCTATGAGAACGAACGCCAAAGCGAGGAGCAGGCGCGAGAGTGAGATGCTGTTGGGAAGTGTTAGTATCTTGCCGCGCTCCATGTTTCCAAACCTAGATATGCAGTCAGACGCTTGCCAGCAGGGTATCGTGAACTTCAGCTTTCCCGCGTGTCCGGAGCTCTGAGCACGTACCGCCTGCTCCCCGCTCTGTACGTTGCGGCCGCGGCGATAATGGTTTTGTGGGATATCGTCGTCGCCGGCCGCGTATCGCAGCTGAGGCGCGCACCCCGCACGTTCGCCGCAATCACGGCGTTCGGCGGATTATTGATAGTCCCTGCGCTTCTCATCGCATACGCGTCATTGTCGATTCTATACGGGCGCGCGATCCAGCCGGTTGCATGGGTGTGGCCCGTCACGACAGTTCTCTTTGCGCTTCAGGCGACATATGCCCTGAGCCGCCGCCTCGTCACTCCGCTTTTTGGAGTGCCGATTTTCGTCTACGACCTCATCATCGCAATCGTCGCCGTATCGCGCTTCGCCGTGAGCCGCGGATTCGATCCACCTGATTTTGGTTTTGCGCTGTCTGCCGCGCAGGCGAGTGCACTTAGCTTCTTCTTCGGCGCGCCCGCATTGTGGGGACCTGAGTATCTCCAGGTTCCGCTGATGTCGCCTTCGCTCCCTGCGCGATGGCGATTCAGTCGCGTGATTCGCATGGGTGTCGCACTGGCTGCCGCTGCACTTGCGGGTCTCATACTGATCGAGATGCCGAATGCGTTTGCGACGAACAGGAGCTATCAGAAGTACGCGAAGGAGCAGCTGCAGGAGCATCCGGAAGGCGACTTTGCAATCGGCGTAAAGATCTTCCCGGATCTCAAGGGGCCGCCTCCACCGCTCGCGCTGGAGCGCGACATCGCACTTGCGGATTCACTCGACGTCGATGCAATCGCGATGACGATCAATCCTGAAGGTGCTACGCTCGCGTCGCTCGACTCGATTGCGCGCACAGTGGAAGATCGTCGCGCCGACAGCGCAGTGATCATCATCTCACTTGGTTATTCCGCTGATGCACGCCTGCAATTCCAGAAGGATTCTGCGGAATACACGAGACGCAGGGTTGCCCTTGTCGACAGGATTTCACGACGATTGCGCCCGGACATACTGATTCCCGCTGTCGATCCGTATGGGGATGGCGCCCGAGCAATCGGCACGCAGGATCCTGAATACTGGAAGGATTATCTCACACGCTCCGCGCGCATCGCGCACTACGTGAACCGGCGGATTCGCGTTGGCGTGTCCGCGTCGAGTTATGGATCGCGCGACAGCACCCTGTACTTCTGGGCTGCGCAGCGCGGATCGCCGATCGACGTCGTCGGCTTCTCGATGATGCCGGGCCTCGACGGCGCGACGTCACTCGACACGCACATGCGAATTGCGACGAGATGGATGCACGCGTTCGCAAATAGACCGAAACCGCACTGGGTCTTCTCCTCGGGCGGATATCCAATCGCGCACGGTGAAGAAAGTCAGGCTCTCGCTCTATGGGGAGTTCTCGCGTGGGCGACTGCGCAGTCGCCGATCAAGGGACTCGTTGTAACTGAAGCGGGTGATTACGAAGTTCTGCGAGGCCTTCGGAATGCGAGTGGGAAATACCGGCCGGCGGTCGCCGCGGTGAAAAAGGCGCAGCAAGGGTTGAAAGAGACGATTCGGTAATGGGTTTCGGGTTATGGGTTTTGGGTTTCCGAGGTCGTGAGGTAATAGGTCATGATGTCATTGGTCGTGTGTAACACGGGACCCAGGACATCATGACCCATTACCTCACGACCTGGGAAACCCAAAACCCATAACCCTCAGACCGTCTTTCCAACTCCTCGTATTACTCCTTCCACCCGAGTCGCAGGATCGAAGTACTCCCGCGCCAGCGAAAGAATATCAGCGGCAGTGACAGCATTGACTGAGCTCTCGAACTCATCCAGCTCATTCAGTCCCGCACCGTACATGAACGCATCGAGCATCTCCGCGAGCTGAGCCCCTCCACTTTCCTGGCGAATTGCATGTGAGCCGATAGCGTAGCGTTTTGCACGCTCGAGCTCTTCAGCGGTCACCGGGTCATCCCGCAAACGCTCGAATTCCTTCAACAGCCCCTGACGGGCGATGTCTTCCTTCTCGGGCGACGTTGCGATGTACGAGAGGAACATCCCTGCCAGCTGGTGCTCGCTGGTGTATGCGTGAACTGTGTACGCGAGCGATTGACGATCACGAAGCTCATCGAAGAATCGTCCGCCAAGTCCGCTTGCAATCGTTGCAATGAGCTGCGCAGCGAAGCGGCTGGCATCGCTTCGCGCAGGCCCGCGGAATGCCAGTGCGAGCGCGGTCTGCGCTTTCTCACGCGATTCCACATTAATGATCTCGTGGTCAGGCCAGTCGGGCGTCCCGAGCTGCTCGACTTGCCGGGTGTGAGATCCGGAGAAATATCGCCCGACTATATTCGCGGCGTCACGCGGATCGACATCCGCTACAACTCCAATGACGATCGGAGATGAAAGCAGTCGCGCATGATACCACTGTCGCGCGTCTTCGACGGTTGCCGACTTGAGCGACTCCTCGGTTCCCAGTGGCGACCGTGCATAAGGATGCTCGCCGTACGCCGCAGACATCACGAGCCGCATTGGATACCGGAACATGTCGTCGCGCAGCGTTTCGAGGTCAGCGAGCGCAACGGCACGCTCCGTCTGAAATGCTTCCTCTGGAATCGCAGCATCGTAGACGACGTCCGAAATGAGCTCCACAGCCGATTCGAGATGCTGCAGCGGTACCGAGATCGACCATCCAAAGCCTTCAGAGCCGATGCTCGTACCGACGCTGCCACCAAGCATCTCCGAATCTTCGGCAATCTGCACTGCTGTCCGCTTCGCGGTCCCCTTCACCGATGCACGCATTGCCAGCATAGTGATGCCTGCGTTCGAAGCTGACTCGTCACTCACTCCGCCGATTGCATGAATGCCGAGATGCGCGATTGCAGCGCCGCGTTTTGGCCGCATGAGAACCGGGATGCCTCCAGGCGTACGGAACACGTAAACGCCTGCCTCTTCCCTTTCCAGTCGCGGCCGGGTTCCGGAGCTTTTTAATTCGACAGCCTCGCGCCTGGGAAGCCGCTCGATTGGTGCAGGCTTTTGAGAGTTCAGTATCGCAGAAATCTCTTCCGCATTCGAGGCCACCGGTTTTTCACCCGCCGGCCGATAGATCACGATCCCGGCACGCGCTTCAGTCAGGTAACGGCGAGCGACATCATGTACCTGTTCTGCCGTGACAGACATGAATCGCGAGTAATAATCGTCGCCGAGCTTCCAGTCGCCCATCGCTTCCCATTCGGCGAGATAGGTCGCCTGCCCTTCCATCGACTCGAAACGGCGGGCCCATCGCGCGTCAAAGATGCGACGTACTCTCTCGATTTCCGCGGCATCGATCGGATCATCACGCAGCGCGCGCACCTGATGCCACGCGCCTCGCGCCGCATCGACGATACGCTCCGGCGGTGATTCAGCGTGGATTACAAAAACGCCAAGATCAGTCGGCGAATAGTTGTACGCGCTTACCGACGACACGAGCTTCCGTTCGCGCAGCGCGCGATAGAGTCTCGACGCTCTCCCGGCCGCGAGGATGTTGCCTGCAAAGTCCAGTGCCGGCGTATCCTCGTGCATCGCATTCGCGGTACGCCACCCTGTCACCAGCTGCGATTGAGTTATGTCGCCTGCCAGCTCGCGATAGCGGAAGTCAGCATGTTCCGGCTCAGCGGGCCCCGGATCACGAACCGGCTCGCGATTGGGAAGGTGCCCGTAATGCTCCTCTATTTTCGCGAGCGCGTGATCGAGATCGACATCCCCCGCAACGGTAAGAATCGTATTCGAAGGCTGATAGAAATTTCTGTAAAAGCGGAGCATCGCATCGCGATCGAGCCTGCGAAGGCCTTCTTCATGACCAATGCGCCACCTGCGCATGCGATGTTTGTCGTGCAGCAGCTCATACAAAGTCTCCACTGCGAGCGCTGATGGATTGTCGGCTTTGCGCTTTGCTTCCTGGATGATGACCTCGAGCTCCTTCGAGAGCTCGGCAGCATCGATCACCGAGTTCGCATATGCATCTGATTGAATGTCGAGGCCTGCTTCAAAGCCTGACGAAGGAAGAACCGTGTAATAGACAGTTTGATCGTAGATCGTATGAGCATTGAGATATCCTCCGCTTCCTTTAGTCTCCTTGGAGATATCGCCAACTCCCCTGCGCGACGTTCCCTTGAAGAACATGTGCTCGAGCACGTGCGCGATTCCGCTCACGTCGTCAGTCTCATCGAAGTACCCGGCTTTCACGTGCGTGACGATCGCGACGACAGGCGCCGAAGTGTCGCGACGGATAAGCACAGTCAAACCATTGGGGAGGACGGTCTTGTGAACCGTCGACGGATCGATGAACGACGCCATGTTTTTCTTGCTCAGCCGAATGGCCGCTTGCGCAGGACAAAGAGCCCTGCTGCGAAGCAGATGGCGCTGTAGCCCAGCAGCCACAGAATGTCATTGGTCTCTACTTCACCGCGATTCATCACAGCAGGCAGCATTCCCGTGAGCTTGTAGAGCGGCGGCAGCACGGCGAGAATCATTCGCCGCCAGCCTTCGTAGCCCTGCCACATCGAATGCAAGAGCGCGGAGCCGAGGAAGATCCCGGCGAGAATCGGCCAGTCGTACCGAAAGAGAGTCGAGACGAGAAACGCGATTCCGCCAAGCGACAGATATACGATCGCGCAGTACAGGAGCGGCCTGAACGGCGACAACGGGTACGCAAAGACCGCAAAGATGCCGAGCAGTATCAGTACTGCTGCGAGAAATCCGATGAAGTAAACGATGAACAGCTGGACGTAATACGCCGTGATGCTCACCGGTTTCGAGAAGAGAAAGCGATAGTATCCCATCTTCCTGTCTGTCGACACGATTCCGTTCAGCGTGATGAACGGCAGGATAAATCCAACCTGTGTGAGGATTGCGGCCAGCATCGTCTTTGCGAACGGAGCATCGATTGTGCGTCCCATTCCGCGCACGGGTCCGATGATCGTGAAGCCCAGGAGAATTCCAACGATCAGAATCGCATAGCCGCGATCGCGCACGAAGTCCCGCACGTGCCACAGGAAATAGCGGCGGAGGTTCGATGAGATCATCGCTCTTCTCCCACAGCTTCCCTGAACTGCTGCTCGAGCACCGACCGCGCAGGGACGACGCTCGCAACGAGCACTCCTCCACTTATCAGTCGCGACAGCATTTCATTGAGCTCCTGCACGGATGTCACCGGCACTTCGAACTCGCCTCCGCCCGCATCGATCGCAGCGGGAATGATCTCGCGCACTCTTACGCTGCCACCCGCGATCGCGATGCGATATGTGCCGGCTGTTTCGGCGGTTTGATCGTACCCGGTTTGAACGAGTCTCTGCAGCTTTCCCCTGTCGATGATTGCAACTCGATCAGCGAGCCGCTGCAATTCGTCGAGGTTGTGGGACGCAATGATCACAGTGCGTCCGGGACGTCTCAACCCCTCGACGATGTCGCGAAATCGCTGTGTCCATACGGGATCGAGCCCATGGGTGGGCTCGTCGAGGATCATCACCGACTCGTCGCGCAGCAATGATTGCGCGAGTCCCAGCCGCTGCAGATTGCCTTTTGATAGCGCCTTGATCTTCTTGCTGCGATGTTCGCCGATGCCAAGCTGCTCGATAACTGCATCGACTCTCGATTTCACCTGAGATGACGGCACTGCTGCAAGAACAGCGAATCGGTGCAATGCCGACTCCGCCGTCCATCCAGGGTTGACGGTCATGAGCTCGGACAAATACCCGATGCCGTTTTTCTCGACATACCTCCGGGGATGCATTCCGCCGATGGTGATCGCCCCTGACGTCGGATTGATGTACCCGAGGAGAAGTGAGATGAGTGTGCTCTTGCCCGCGCCGTTGGGGCCGGCAATCCCAAGCACTTCTCCCTCTGCAACCTGCAGTGAAAAATCTTCGACCGCTGTTACCGAGCGGCCGAAGAGTGACCTGTAAATTTTTGTGGCCGAATTGAATTCGATCACGGACCAGGGGGAAGGACGGGAGGCGGTGCGGTGAGACACGTGCTCCAGCTTCCGGGTCCTGCCCTGCTGATGAAACGCTGTGCTTCGTCGTAGCGATTGAGGCGCGACAGCGCGCAGCCGAGGTAACCCATCGACGCGCGATCTTCCGGATCGATGTTGAGCGCCCTGACGAAGAATCTTCTCGACAGCTCGTAACTTCCTGCGGAGAAGAGAATCAATCCCATCTCGCGAAGCGCGATTGCATTCTTTGGATCGAGACGAATCGCTGTCTCGAGCTCGCGGCGAGCGGTGCCGAGATCGCCCTCTTCACGCGCCATGCGCGAGAGGAAGATGTGTGGCGTCGCCATATCGGGATGCTCACGCGCAATCGTCGAGAATTGACTGCGCGCAGCTTCCCGCCTTCCCGACTGCATGGCAGAAACAGCCTCGTTCATCTGCGAATCGGGATTGGAACGCTTTGCAAAAAGAGCGTATCCACCGATAGCTGCGAGAAGCAGTACCACAAGCGCAACGATGAACCAGACATTCTGCGGAATACGCGACTGCCTGTCGGCGTACGTCGGCTCCGTTGCAGCAGGAGGAACGGGCGGCGCACTTGCAGGCGGCGGCGAATAAGCGGGCGGTGGTGAATATGCCGGCGGCGGCGTTGTCGACCGCGGCGCGTAAGGCGATGGCGGTGGTGGAGGCGCAGCGGGCGGTGCGTACTGCTGCTGCGGCGGAGGCGGCACCGGTGTCGGAGTTGGAGCTGGCGGTGCCGGCGATGGCTCTGCAGCGATTGCCGAGCTCAATCCTGCTTCGAGCTGCCTGTATCCTTCGCGCGCAACGACGACATCATTGTCGGTCGCCTTATATGTCGTGCGATTGGAGCGGTCGCGTGCTCCAAGAAATTCGAGAAGCGCGTATGCCTGACCGAGCGAGATCAGCTCGCGCTGTCTCAGCTCGCGAATGAGTCCCTGACCGCTGAGCTGCGAGCCACCCATGAGCGCGCGCAGTGCGGTTTCGGTTCCCTGCCATAATTCCAGGATGTCGGCTGCACGGTCTTCTGCCGACCGTGCGCCGTCGAGCCGTGTTGCAATCGGCTCGACGGATTTCAGTGCAGCCAGCGCCGACTGCTGGTTGCCGTTCATCTAACTATCCGCAGAAGCCCTGCATCAGCGCTTCCACGGATAAAGCTCTCCGCACTTTCCGTAGGGATATGGTGACCCGTGAGCGAATAGCCGCGACGAGCTTCGGTTTGCATGAAATCTTTTATTGAAACCTTGCCGCCTCGTGCTTCGCTCATCTTAAGAAGGATCTCCTCCCAGGTGCCTTCGAACGACTTGTCTTCGTCGATGGTGATGCAGTGCTCGTGCTCTTCCGCGGTTTTTTCCCGCGCAAAATTTCCGAGCAAAGCCCCGAACAACTCGAGCTGTCCACGTGCTTCGGACTCGGCGGCTTCGGCCGCCTTGGCTTCGATCTCCGCGAGCATCTCGTCGATGTCGTCGGGCTCGCCCGCGAGCTCGGTAAGCCGCTCTTCCCATGGCTTGAGCTCGGGGTCGTTATCACGCAAACGATAGACCATCTTCTTCAGCTCGATGAGCCGCCAAATGCCAAGCTCGTCCCAGTGATCATCTGGCGTCGATCGATCCAGATGATACAGGGCCGCTTCGTAATCGCCCCGGTCGTAAAAGATGTTCCCGAGGTAAATCCGTGCCTCAGTGTGATCCTCGTCGAGCTTGAGGGCGCGGCGAAGGGTGGCGATAGCCGACTCGTCGTCGCCAAGCCTGTGCTGTGCGTAACCGATGCACGAGACTGCTTCGGCAGAATCAGGCGACTGATTGGCGGCGGTTTCGAAGTATTCGCGCGACTCCTCGATGAGGCCGTCGCGGAACAGAGCGCGTCCGATCTGGAGCATCAGCTCGATGTCATCTTCGTAGCCGAGCTCGAGCGTTCGTCGGAATGACCTGAGCGCTGCTTCCTGCTGTCCGAATTTTAGAAGGGTTTCACCGAGCCCGGCGAGAGCGTCTTCGTGCTCGGGGTCGAGGACTAGTGCTTCCTCGAAGCTCCTCCGTGCCCACGCAAATTCTTCACGTGCGTGGTAGGCATAGCCGACGCCAATGTGGAGCTCCACCGCATTGGGATATAGCGTGAGTCCCTCGCGGAGCACTTCCAGGGCTTCATCATACTGGCCTTCGTTGTACAGCTGATGCGCTCGTTCGTCATACTCCTCGGAACTCAGAAACGGGGTGGGCATGGCGTGTCACAACCTCCGACTGATCGAGTTGCCCTATAGTACAATCGGAACTCGCATTTGTTCAAGGCACAATGCGCGCCTTTACATCACTTCACTGCCGAGCTGTTCTACCATGTTCGACTAATTGAGTCTCAATCACGTAACGGAACCACAACAAGAAGGCTGATAGCAGATAGCCGATAGCTAGTGCTGGCCGCTTGTCGCTGGCTGCTGTTCTCAGTAGGCGGCTAGCGACGAGCGGCCAGCACTAGCTATCGGCTATCTGCTATCAGCCTTCTCAGGTCACAACCGACGAGCGATTATTCGAGTAGCGCTTCCATTCTTCAGTGCGAAGCGCCTCATCGATTGTCTCGACAAGAAGCTCTATCTCCGCGTCAGTCGTGAAGAAGAAGGGGGCAACGCGAATGCCCGCCCCAACGCGGTAGTCGACAAGTATCTCGCGGGCAATGAGCGCCTGACTGATCTCGTACGCGTGCGGAACGTCGATTGTCACTGTACCCCCGCGGCGCTCAGGATCACGCGGAGAGAACACCCGGTATCCCCTGTCGTCCGCAAGCTCGATCAAACGAGAGGTCTGCCTTACACTTTTCTTACGAATCGCATCGATGCCGGCTCGCTGAATGATCTTCGCGCCCTCAGTCGCTGCATACAGCGCAGGAATTACCGGCGTGCCATTCAACCACCGGGAGGCGCCTTCCGCATAGTCCATTCGATCTTCGAACGCGAACGGTCTCGAGTGAGCCTGCCATCCCGTAAGGGCCGGCTGCAGTGAGTCGCGAAGCGATTCCGCAACATAGAGAAAGCATCCGCCTGGCCCTCCGCACAGCCACTTGAGAACTCCACCCGAGACGAAGTCGGCCCCGCTTTTTTTCACGTCGACGGGAATGATCCCGACCGAATGAAATGCATCGAGCGACACGTATGCTCCCATCCTGTGCGCGTAAGAGCAGATCGCACCGACATCATTGATGAAAGCGGACTTGTACAGCACATGAGAGATCGCGACGAGCCGCGTGCGCTCATCGATCGCGTTGAGCAATCTTTCCTGGTCGAGCGTTATGCCATCGTCTGACGGCACCGATACGATCCGCGCGCCGAGACGTTTCCCAAGCTCCTGATACGCATAGCGCACCGACGGAAAGTCCAGATCGCTCATCACTATCGTGTTACGATCACCGCTGAAATCCATCGCCGAGGCGACGACAGACTGCGCAAAGGAGACATTCGGCACCATCACAACGCTCCCCTCGTCTGCATTGATCAATGGTGCGATGTCGTTGCCCACCGCGATGGGCATCTCCCACCATCCCTTTTTCCAGGCAGTCACGCCAAGCGACGCCCAGTCACGCGCATATTGAGCGAGCTTGTCAGGAACCGACCTCGGCATCGGACCAAGCGAGTTCGAGACGAGGTAGGTTGTCTTGTCGAGGATCGGAAATTCGCTTCGGAATTCGAGAAGCGGGTCGGTCATTGCTATAGCGGCGCGAAGAGTTGATACAATTATACCGCTCCAATCCGGATCAAACTTGACTGAGCCTCTCACTACCACCGCTGAAAGAAAAGCCGAGCCGCGCATCAAGCGGCGGCAGATTGCTCTCGTGCTTGGCGGAGGCGGACTCAAGGGGTTTGCACATATCGGAGTGCTGCGTGCGCTTGCAGAGGCGGGGATCAAGCCTGCCGTCTATGCCGGTACGAGTATCGGATCTTTGATCTGCGCAGCGGCTGTCACCGGAATGCCCATCGAAGAGATGGAAGAGCATGCGCGCAAGCTGCGCCGCCGCGACCTGTTCAGGTTGAATCGTCTCAAGTTCGTTCTCGAACGCACACATGCGCCGAGTATTTATCAGGGCGCGCCACTTCGCGCGGTATGCGCATCCGTTGTGAAGGACATGACCTTCGACGAGCTCGACACTCCGCTGCTCGTGAATACTGTGGATCTCCAGCGCGGATCGCCTGTTGTGTGGGGATTGCCGGGCCTTCGCGATGTCAGTGTTCTCGATGCTGTATACGCATCGTGTGCGTTGCCCGGCTTTTACCCTCCCGGTGACGTTGGCGGCCGCACATGTGTCGATGGTGGTGTCGTAGACAACCTGCCGACGGGCGTAGCATCGCAGGGCATGGATGCGGTGATCGCAGTCGATACAGGCAGCAGCTCGCTCATCACGCAGCGTGACATCGCGCGCCACGGATTCACTGCGATCTACATGCGCGCCGCGACAACAATGATGCATGCGCTCCAATTGCAGCCGCTGGAGACGTGGGTTGGTCCGCCGATGGTTCTCATCAGGCCGCGCGTATCTCACATCGGGTGGTTCAGCTTCGCGAAAGCTGACGAGCTAATCGAGGCCGGCTACAAGGCAGCAGTCGAAGCGCTTCGTGATTTCGATGCGTGCGTGACTGCCGAAAGCGGAGTATTTCCGCGCAAGCGAGTGAGTCTTTCGGTAGATCAGCACAAGTGCATTGGCTGCACACTGTGTGTCGCACTTGCACCGCAGCTCATGGCAATGGACGAGCGAGGCAAGGCGTTCGCGCGCGTTCCGGAGGTCAATTGGTCACCTGCGGATGGCGACTTCGTGCATCATTGTCCGACCTATGCAATCAATGCAGAGCCGCTGGACGGCAGCGATCTGCACAATCAGCCTGAGGTCACCGAGCCGCAGTCACTCGAGGAAAAGGAAGAGCGCCGCGAGACGGCGTGACTACCCTTCGATATCCTTCTGCACAAGCGTGCAGAGATCATCGCGCGAAGGATTCGCCACTGCCAGCCGGTTTGCCTGACGCGTCAGGCTTTGCTCGAAAAGATTTCTCACCATACGGCCGTTGCCGAACGTATCTGTGCGCGTGTTGTACGCATCTGACATCCTCCGACGAACGAGATCGAGAACACCCGAGTCCAGCTTGTAACCTTCCTCTTGAGCGAGACGAGTGAAAATCATCGTCAGCTCGTCCGGCGTGTAATCCGGAAAATCGATGAATCGGGTGAACCGTGACCTCAGGCCGGGATTCGACTCGATGAAGTCGTGCATCCGGTCGCGATAGCCTGCTGCAATCACAACGAGATCATCGCGATTGTCTTCCATCAACTTGATCAGGGTCTCGATCGCCTCACGACCGAAGTCCTGATCACCTCCTGCTGCAAGACTGTATGCCTCATCGATGAACAGAACGCCGCCGAGTGCCTGCTTTACACATGCGTCAGTCTTGATCGCAGTCTGGCCGACGAATCCCGCAACGAGCTCCGTTCGATCGACCTCGACGAGATGTCCTTTTGTGAGAAGCCCGAGCGCCTGAAATATCTGCGAGAGGAGCCGCGCAACCGTGGTCTTTCCGGTACCAGGCGGGCCAACGAATACCATATGGTATGACGATGCCGGAGTTTTGAGTCCCTCTTTCTTCCGCATCTCGCGTATTCGCGCGACGTTCACGAGCGTGTGAATCTCGCTCTTGACTGATGTCAGTCCCACCAGCTTGTCGAGCTTTGCCAGAAGCTCATCTACAGTAGGTGGCGGCACCGCTGGCACAGGAGGCACCATCGCGCGACTCGGTCTCGATGGCGTTGCCCGATGCGGTGACAGGGGCGCCGGCTCACCGCCGAGGTATTCGCGCAACGGGCGCCCACCTCGTCTCACGCGCTCGATGAGAAGCACTGCAATGTCGAGCAGTGCAGGCGAGCTGAGCTCGATGTAAGGATCGAGATCGCCAACGCGCAGCAGGAGCAGCATCCCGTCCGACACCGTCCCGCCCTCGAGCTCGGACAATGCGAGGCTCGTCTCGCTGGCACTGCCCGCGACGATGACGCGTTGATTGGTGATGTAAAACTGGCCGATCTCGACAACGGTCAGCGACCCGTGAAGGACGCCAGGTGCATTTCGCATTTCGCGCCAGATCGCTTTCTGCGCCTTGAGATAGGCTTCCTCGCCCGGCCGCAGATTGAATGGAACCTCGACTGGAGCAAGAGCTGGCGCATCGATTATCGAATGCCGCAGGTCCTCTATGTTCTGCATCTCACCCTGTGTTGGTGCCTGTTGTAAACGAGAGGATGAAGGAGTGACCCTTACTGGCTCGTAAGGCTGTTCTTCCTGATAAAACTCGCCATCCGCCCACTGCACCCATCGATCGACCATCTCGACGATGCGGTCGGTGATTCTCGTGACCCGCGTGGGCCACATGCGGCGCCTGATCTCGTCCACGATGGGCACGAAGATACGACCGAATTCGCCAAAGCGAGAATGTTTTGTGCTACATTTAAGTCAGCCTGTCGCCCGCCAAAACCCAGGGCGGCAGTGGCTCAGAGCGACCCGGCCAGCGCACGGCGCGGCCTGTTCCAGAGAACCACAATCATGACACACCCGAATTCATTCGGAAGCCGGTCAACGCTCGAGGCCGGAGGACGACAGTACGTCATCTATCGCCTCGACACGCTCGCCGGAAACGCAGCCTCCCTCCCCTTCAGTCTCAAAATCCTCCTCGAGAATCTCCTTCGTAACGAGGATGGAAAGTTCGTAAAGCGCGAAGACATAGAAGCGCTCGCGAGCTGGGACATAAAGGCGAAAACAGAAAAGGAAATCGCATTTCGCACGGCGCGAGTGCTCCTTCAGGACTTTACCGGAGTCCCCGCAGTCGTCGACCTTGCCGCAATGCGCGATGCACTCGCCCGGCTCGGCGGCGACCCGAAACGGATCAACCCTCTCCAGCCCGTCGATCTCGTCATCGACCACTCGGTGCAGGTCGATGAGTACGGATCAGATGCAGCATTCCTGATCAACGCGAACATGGAGTTCGAGCGCAACCAGGAGCGCTACGCATTCCTTCGCTGGGGACAGAAAGCACTCGAATCGTTCCGTGTAGTTCCGCCAGATACAGGAATCGTTCACCAGATCAACCTGGAGTATCTCGCGCAGGTCGTCTTCGTGAACGGCGAATCCGTCGCATATCCGGACTCACTCGTCGGAACGGATTCACACACGACGATGGTCAACGGACTCGGCGTAATGGGGTGGGGTGTCGGAGGCATCGAGGCAGAAGCAGCGATGCTGGGACAGCCCGTATCGATGCTGATTCCTGAAGTTGTTGGCTTCAAGCTTCACGGAAAGCTTCCGCCGGGCGCTACTGCGACGGATCTCGTGCTCACCGTTACCGAGATGCTCCGTAAAAAGAAAGTCGTTGGAAAGTTCGTCGAGTTTTATGGCGCCGGACTGTCCTCGCTTTCGCTCGCGGACCGCGCAACGATTGCGAATATGGCGCCTGAATACGGCGCAACGATGGGCTTCTTCCCCGTCGATGCGGAGACGATCAACTATCTGAGATTCACTGGTCGAGACGAAGCGCAGGTACAGCTCGTCGA
>DASUXX010000084.1:0-6091 GCA_036377755.1 Gemmatimonadaceae bacterium | reverse complement strand
CAGCTACCGGCAAAACAAAAAAAAGAAACGCGGGTGCGAGACACCCTCGGCGGAATAATTGCGTACGGAATTGAGTACCGCTTACTCAATCAATACGAAGGACAGACCACCATGGCTTTCATCGACAAGCTGAAGGAAGAGCTCGATCGCGCAGGCAAAGCTGCTCAAGGCGCAATTGACGAAGGAAAAACCCGGCTCGAAGCATTCCGCACTCGCCAGCTTGCCGACAAGGCGGCACAAGCTCTCGGCTACGCCGTCTTCCGCGCAAAGCAGGCTGGAAGCGAGATCGACTCCGACACGTACTCGCGACTCGCTGCAACACTTGCGACCCACGATGCTGAAGCTTCAAAGTACGAAGCGGAGCTCGAGGTCCGCCGCGCGGAAAACCGCGCCGGTTCAACAACCGCGGCCGATAGCGCAGCAGCATCAGCTGCAAGTGCCGCATCCTCTGCTGCAAGTGCAGCCTCGTCTGCTGCAGGTGCCGCAAGCGACGCTGCAACGTCAGCAACGCAGGATGTATCAGGCTGACCTTGTCAGCGTAGACAAATGAAAAGCCCGGCCGAAGCAAACAGCCGGGCTTTTTTGTTTCCCCTCGTCGGAAGGAAAGAAAACCTATCGATGAACCGGCGTGCCCCAGGATGGCGGCAGGTTCTTGTAACGATCAGTCAGCAGCTGCTGGCGATCAGGCTGAAGGTATTCGCGTCCGCGAACGTAAACGTGTTCGGGAACACTCGTGAATTCGAACGGGTCGCCGCTCCAGATTACGACGTTGGCATCGCGGCCACTGCGAAGCGATCCGATGCGATCATCGACACCGAAAACTTCCGCAGGCGTGAGAGTCACAGCGCGAAGTGCATCGTCCCATGTCATGCCGTACGCAACGGCATTGCCAGCTTCCTGCTTGATGTTGCGAACGTTGAACGTCTCTTCATCACCAGGGCCATTGCCAGTTACGACAACGGTGACACCCGCCCGCCGAAGAAGTCCTGCATTCTCCTGATTCGATCCAAGAGTCGCGAAGCTGCCGGGAATGTTGTTCATCGCACCGGTGAGAACCGGTACTTTCGCAGCAGCAAGCTTGTCCGAGACCATCCACGCTTCGGCGCCGCCGCCGATGATGATCTTGAGATTGTTCTCTTTTGCAACTCTCAGTGCTGCATCGATATCGGTTGCCTTGTCAGCAGCGATGAGCAGCGGCAGGCGACCTTCGACAACGGGGATCATTGCCTGAAGATCGAGACGGCTCGCTGAGTATTCGCGAGTCTCCGCACGCTCATACGCAGCGCGATTTCTCATGTATGCGCGCGTATCCTCGATGAGCTCACGCAGTCTGTTGAGAAGCTCACCGCGTGCATTCGTTCCTGCCGACTGGTTGTCGGAGATCTGAGCGACCATTGCGATGGGACTCTTGAGCAGCATGTCCGTCGGCATGCCTTCGACGAGAGTGATAAACCCTGCCTGACCAGCAACGAGCTTTCCGCCGCCGCCCGGCATGATCACGACATTCGTCACGCCCTCACGGCGCGCCGGTGCGATCAGAACTGATTGCGTGTTGAGACCTTCCCACGGCGCGAATGACGCAGCCACGTTGTCGTGGCCCTGTGCGGATGCATTGCGCGTATCCGCAACCTGTCCAACCTCAACGAGACCGAGCTGCGTGCTCGCATTGATAAGACCTGGTGTAACCCACTTGCCGGTAGCGTCGATCCGCTGCGCATCTGCAGGAATCGAAACGTTCGCTCCAACGGCAACGATCTTTCCGTCACGCATGAGAACAGTTCCATTCTCGATTGGAGCGCTGCTTACCGGATAAACTTTTCCGCCGGTGATGGCGATCGTCTGCGCGCTGAGCGGTGATGCAACAGCCGCTGCGATTGCGAGCGCTGCGATTCTATTGATAGTCATCATCATCGGTTCCCCGGGGTGCGTACGAAGCCAAGCTCGAAATCTGTCTTCCACTGCTCGCGCGGATCGCTGCGATCGAACATGAGCGCACCATCGACCCACACCTTCTCGGGCTTCGAATAGATGCTGAATGGATCTCCGGACCATAGAACGACATCGGCATTCTTGCCGACTTCGAGCGATCCAATCCTGTCGTCGAGCCCAAGCTGCCACGCGGGATTGATCGTGATCCACTTGATCGCTTCGTCTTCGGAGATATTGATGCCGGCGTCGCGTCCCGCGGCGATCGCCTTCGCGGCCTCCTGATTGAGGCGCTGCGACCCTGACGGATCGTCAGAGTGCACTGCAACCCGGGCACCGGCTTTGTTAACGAGAGCAATGTTGGCCTTGATACCGTCGAGCGCTTCCATCTTGAATGCGCCCCAGTCTGCCCACAACGATGCGCCGATGGAATCACGCGCAAGCTTGTCTGCGATCTTGTACGCTTCGACGCCGTGGTGGAATGCGCGAATCTTGTATCCGAATTCCTTCGCGATGTCCATCATCTGCGCCATTTCGTCGGCGCGATAACAGTGGTTGTGCACGAGGATGTTGCCGCGCAGAACTTCCGCGAGCGTCTCGTTCCCCAGGTCGCGTGATGGCGGATCGCCCTTGTGATCCTTGTTCCATTTATCCCAGCGCCGCCGATATGCTTCGGCATTGATCCATGCCGAGCGATATCCCGCGACGTTGCCCATGCGTGTCGAGGGACCGCGATTCTGGTAGACGCGCTTTGGATTCTCACCGCAAGCCATCTTGAGACCATACTTGGCGCCGGGGAATTTCATCTGCTGCACCGTTGCGGCGGGCACGACTTTCAGAACGACGCTGCGCCCGCCGATGAGATTCGCAGATCCGGGAAGCACCTGAAGTGTGGTTACTCCGCCCGCAAGGTTCCGCGGAAACTGCGGATCCTGCGGCCATACCGAATGCTCGGCCCATACATAGGCGGTGACAGGATTGGTCGCTTCGTTTCCATCACTCAGCGCGTTCACACCAGGCGCTGCGTAAACACCGAGGTGAGAATGCGTGTCGATGATGCCAGGCGTAACGTATTTGCCGTTACCGTCGATGACCATCGCGCCGGCAGGAACTGTGATGTTCGCTCCGACTGCGACAATCTTTCCGTCGACAATCGCGATCGATCCATTGCGGATCGTTGGACCTGCTGCTGTCATCAGGTTGACGTTGCGAATGACGAGCGGTGCCGATGCTCTTCGAACGTATGTGCTTGGGAACGGATCAGCGTTTGGAGTTGATACTCCTCCCGGTCCGGTAGCCGCGGCAGAATCGGTTTTTGCCGTTGACGGTGCGGGCGCCTGCGATTTCTTCTGAGGCGCGCACGCCACAACAGCCATGAGGCCGCTGGCTATGAGGAAATGACTTTTCATGTTGATGAGTGCTCCTCCTTAGGGCACGTGCGGTGGGACGCGAATAACTTACGCCTCCATTTGCGGATTGACAGGGTGCCGCTCGATGCGTTCTTCATTCATCTCCGCGCGGAACGCGATATATGAATCGACGTTATCAGTGCAGATGCCGTCCACGCCGAGTGATGCGAGCCTCTCCCACTGGTGCTCGGTGTTGGGAGTCCAGACGATGAGCTCTCCACCCGATGAATGCACATCGGCAACAAGCCGCGCGTCGACGAATTCAGCGTGCTGCCACAGATCCGTTGCCCCGGCAGCGCGCATTGCTGCTCGTGAGTCGATGGGATAGCCAACCTGAAGAATGCCCGTTCGTACTGATGGAAGAATCTCGATCATCCGCTTCACGATGCGGTGATCAAAGGCGTGTACTGAAAGCTTCTCGTGCATCCCGGCATGACGCTTGAGACATCGCGCCACATCGTTCTCGATCCCGGATGGCTTGATTTCGATGAAAAGCCTTGCGCGTGATCCTGCGGATTCGATCGTAGCATCGAGGGTAGGAATCTCATGATTCTCCCCGATGCGCAGTGACCTTATGTGTCTCGAATCACTCGTACGAAATGCAACCGGGCCATCGGGACCCGGGACCGATGGATCATGATGTACGAAGACGACACCGTCGAGAGTCGAGTGAACGTCGAGCTCGATTGCGTCCGCTCCCGCATCGATTGCGGCGGTGAATGCAGCAATGGTGTTTTCCGGCGCGCTCGTGCGAAGGCCGCGATGTGAGATGGCAGTTGGCAAGGGTTTGTTCGAGTACATTGCGCAGGGAAATGGATTGGGAGTCAGCCCTTAACTTCGGGCTACTGGTGGCGTCAAACATCACGAATTGAATGGTATCCGGAACTCAAGGCGACAATACCGACCGCGGGCTCATAGACCGCTGGAAGGCGGGGGATCCGCGGGCGGCGACTGAAATTGTCGCGCGTCACGCGGATGCGCTCGCACGGTTCGCAGTGAGCTCCGGTGAAAGAAGGGAAATAGAAGAGCTTGTACAGGACACGTTCGTCAGGGCTTTCTCTTCGATTGATTCATTCAGGGGCGAAAGCTCTCTGAGAACCTGGCTTTTCACAATCGAGCGGCGCCTTATGCTCGATCGCAGAAGGGCCGAGCGAAGACAGCGAACCACTGTTCCAGTAGAGCCCGGAGACGCAGTAACGGAGTATGACGCGCTCGACAATCTTCTCGCCGAGGAAGCGCAGTCGAGAGTGAGGAAGGCGGTGGATTCCTTGTCGCCAACGCAGCGCGAAGTTTTCACGCTGCGGGTAGAGCAGGGAATGTCGTACAGGGAGATAGCAGAGATCGTCGGAAGTACCGAGGGAGCTGCGAGAGTTCATTATCACAACGCGATGCGCGCGGTGAAGGAGTTTTTGAGTGAGTGACTGCGTCAACAACGAAGTGAGAGAAGCGCTTCCCGATCTTTTGAACGGGAAATTGAGTGCGCTCGACACTGCCACGATGAATGCACATGTCGAATCATGTGCCGATTGTCGCGCGGAGCTCGCAATTCTTCGTGAAGCGAAGAGCTCAGTTCTGCTTGCGCCCGCGATAGACGTCGCGCGCATCAGCGCTGCGATTCAGCCATACGGCCAGGTTGTTTCCGGGACATTGCCCGCAAGACGCCCGTTCCTTTCGTCGATGAATGTGTTGCGCGTTGCCGCGGCTGCTGCAATCATCGCGATTGGCGGAGTCCTGTTCTCATCGAGCGGCGCAGACAGCTCACGTGCCGTAACTCAGGTTGCGACTGCTCCCATCACTGAGGCGCTGCCCGCAACGTCTGTTACGCCAGGCGCATCGCAGTCTGCGGTCACCTCTGGTGCATCGGTCAAGGCAGCTCAGGAAAGGCAGGTCGCAGCGCTTTCGCTGGTGGGCACCACGAGTGATCTGAGCGACGCAGATCTCGAGCAGCTCGTCTCGGAGCTGGATCAGATCGAAACCCTTCCTGCTGCAGAGCCGCAGTCGATAATTACGACAATCGAGGACATTGCATCGAATGAAGACTCCGGGTTTTAAGCTCGTACTCGCAGCGTCCTTCGCGATCGTTCCTGCGCTTCATGCTCAGCGGGGGCAGCCCCAGACTGAGCGCAGGCAGATGCTCGAGCAACAGCTGCGTGAGCGCACAGGAGAAATTGTGCGCCGCAGGCTCGGTCTCAACGACGCGCAGATGAAGCAATTGCAGGCTGCCAATCAGCAGTTCGAGCAGCGCCGCATGCAGCTCATGACGCGCGAGCGTGATATTCGACGGAATCTCCGATCGGAGATCATGCTCGGCGATAAAGCCAACCAGAATCGCGTTGCACAACTGCTCGATGAAACGATGAATCTCGAGAGGCAGCGTCTCGATCTTGTCCAGAATGAGCAGCGGGAGCTGGCGAAGTTTCTGACTCCGGTTCAGCGCGCAAAGTTGTTCGGTCTTCAGAACGAGCTGCGCAGGCGCGCGCAGGAGATGCGAGCCCGGCCGAATCAGAGACGAATGCCGCCCCGGCCAGGCCAGCCACTCCCGTGATCCTTACTCATCACACCTCTCGACTGCGGATCCGAGGACTTTCACGAGGATTAAGGATGCGCGGGACCTCTATGAGGGTTAAGGACCCGTTGACTGATATGACTGGGCTGTTGTCAAGAGCGGCGGTGGATGCCAAAAAACTGAGCATAAGGTTGAGTGGGCCGGCTGGCATCGACGGTTGATCCTACTGATATACGCCGGTTAACGAGCA